>NZ_JBJURL010000008.1:0-90054 GCF_046097905.1 Pseudarthrobacter sp. NKDBFgelt
CGCCGGCCTGGAGCTGCTGCTGCAGGGTCTGGGTGAAGGCGAGGGTGGTGGGATCGTCACCGAAGTTATGGACGACGGCGGCGCCGCGCCTTTGGTGGTGGTGCATCCGGGCGCCACAGATCCCCGCCGCCGCTGGCCGGCTGGGCGGTTTGCTGAACTTGCGGCGGCGTGCGCCGCGGACGGGCTCCGGGTTGTTGTCGTCGGGGACGGGAGCGAACAGGGACTGGCCGCAGAGATCGCGGAGCAGGCAGCCTCCGCCCACGTCCGTTCCCTGGCGGGGGACCTGGATATGGGCGGACTTGTGGCGCTCCTGGCCAGCGCTGATGTGGTTGTTGGCAACGACAGCGGCCCCCGGCACCTCGCCCAGGCACTGGGAGTCCCCACTGTTGGAATTTTCTGGGCGGGCAACGTCATCAACGCCGCGGCGCTGGGCAGGAGCCTGCACCGCATCCACGCATCCTGGGTCACCGCCTGCCCTTCCTGCGGGATAGACGTCACCCAGGTTGGCTGGACGGCGCCCAGGTGCCCGCACAACGATTCACTGGTGGCCGATGTTGCAGTGCGGGATGTCTACGAGGACGTGCGGAGCCTGGCCGCCACCGAACTGCCGGAAGGAGACGCATGAGCGGCGGGGAACTCCTCGCCCACGCCGCGCCCGGGAATCAGGGCGGCGGAAGACCGGAACTCCTGGTGCTTCGGGCACTGAAGCTGGGGGACCTGCTGGTGGCCGTGCCTGCCCTTAAGGCCCTTCGCCGCGCCTACCCTGGGCATCGGCTGCGGTATGCGGCGCAGGGATGGCTGTCCGAGGCACTGGGACTGGTGGGCGGCTACGAGCTGCTGCCCACCCATGGCCTGGACGAGCCGCTGGCCGTGGAACCCGGCGTGGTGGATGTCGCAGTGAACCTGCACGGCAGTGGTCCCGAGAGCCAGGGTCGGATTGAGGCATTGCAGGCGCGGCGAACCATCGGGCACCGGAGCGAACACCGGGACGGGCCGCCGTGGCGTGCCAGGCTGCATGAAAGGGAGCGCTGGGCCGCGCTCCTGGAGTGGCACGGCATCGAAGCTGATCCGCTCGACATCCAGCTGAATACGCCCCATCAGCCCAGCCCCGTTCCCGCAGCCAGCGTTCTGCATGTCGGGGCGGCCTATGGCAGCCGCCTCTGGCCTGCTGAGCGGTTCGCCGCCGTTGCGTCTGCGCTCGCCGTGGCCGGGCACAATGTCGTCTTTACGGGCGGCAGCCAGGAACGGGAGCGTGCAGTGGAGGTATGCCGGCAGTCCGGCCTGTCCGGCGACGCGGTGCTGGCCGGAAGGCTGGGATTGGGGGAGTTCGCTGCCACCATCGCAGCGGCCCGGCTGGTGATCTCCGCGGATACCGGGGCCGCGCACCTGGCCTCCGCGTACGGGACGCCGTCGGTGGTGCTGTTTGGGCCTGCTCCGCCCGAAATCTGGGGCCCGCCCCCGGGTCCGCATATAGTCCTGACCCGGGCTGAGCTGCGGCGGGGTGACACGTTTGCCCACCACCCGGACCCTGCCCTGCTGGCGGTCACCGTGCAGGATGTCCTGGCCGCAGTGGGGGAACTGGGCGTCCTGTAGAGCTCCCTGGACCCGGCGAAATCGAACTGGGACTCGTCTCTCTGTGCACGCCTGCACGGCCTAAAATATTAGCTATGGGCACTGAGCTGGAAATTGCCTTGGTGTTGTCCACGGCGTTCCTTTGGGTCACGGGCACATTCGCAATTTTGTCCGCGATTGACCGCCCGGAGAGGAAAGCCCGCCGCCGGGAGCGCAGGGCCAGCCGGGCCAGTGAGCGCCGCGTCCTGTACAGGCCGGCAGTCAGGGGTTCGCGGCTCGCAGAAGGCGCCAGCCCCCCACGGAGACTTCATCCGCATTGACACTGCCAGACGGTGCCGGGCCTGCGGGCACAGGCAGACTGTCGGCCGCGCCCTTGCCCATTGTCCTCCCAGTCCACACCGGTAGGATCGCTTCAAGCTACAAACCCAATACACGTCCCGGGGGTTGGTCCATCCATGTTTCGTAGCACGCGATCTGTGAGGCATCTGCTGGCCGCCGGAATGGCAACCCTGAGCCTGTTAGTCCTTGCCGCCTGCGGATCTCCCGAGGAAAAGTCCGTACATTTCACCGCCGCCGGAGATATCGGCCTGGGCGAGGGTGCCCTGGCGGTGCTGGACACGGTGGCCGAACTGAAGCCGGACTTCAACATCGCGCTGGGTGATTTCCCCTATGAGCCCGGTGCCGACCAGGAATTCTGCGACATGGTTACCGGGAAGCTGGGAGCGGACTTCCCTTACCAGCTGCTGCCTGGAAACCATGAGAGTGACGGCTCTGACGGCGACATCAAGAAGTTGGCGGCATGCCTGCCTAACAGGCTTCCCGGACTGCAAGGCGACTACGCGGAGCAGTGGTTCGTCGACGTTCCGCAGGAAGAACCCCTGGCGCGGATCATCGTGGTTTCACCTGGCATCGAATTTCCGGATGGCAAACTCGACTACTCAAAGGGCAGCGATCGGTGGAACTGGACGGAAAAGGCAATCGACGGAGCGCGGGCGGAGAACATCCCCTGGACAGTGGTGGCCATGCATACGCCCTGTTTCACGATGGGCCGGTATGCCTGCGCAGCGGGGGAGTCACTCACCAACTTGCTGATCAGCAAGAAGGTGGACGTGGTTCTCAACGGCCATGAGCACCTGTACCAGCGGACACACCAACTCGGCTTCAGTGACCGGTGTGAGTACATGACAGTCAAAACCGTCGAGAAGAGATGCGTGGTGGACACCGGAGACGCCATGACCCAAGGCAGGGGAACGGTCTTCATCACTGTGGGCATTGGGGGGCGGACACCCCGCGAAATCAATCGCGACGACCCCGAGTCGCACTATTTCGCATCCTGGTCAGCCGGTAACCACAATTCGACCCTCGGGACGCTGGATGTGACCGCAACCACCAGCCGCATGGACGTGAAACTTGTCCCGGCGGACGGCTACACCTTCTCTGATTCCTTCAGCATCCGGAAGTAACCACGGACGCAGGGTTCGCCACAAACAGCAAAGCCGGGAACTAAGTCCGGGCGGTGAGTGGAGCCGGCGACGGCTGGGGGGCGAGCGCACGTGGTCTCAGGCGTACGCTCTCGTCGCCGGCTCCGTGAACCACATTAGGATCTGCGTGCCGCGGGCACACGAGTAGTTGGTACCTGCTTTGAAAGGGCCCCGTACGCGCCCCCCCTTTGCCAGCAACCGGCCCAGGGGGCAGTGACACAAAGAAGCCCCGGAAAATCAATGATTTTCCGGGGCTTCCCTTTGTGCGCGGAGGGGGACTTGAACCCCCACCCCCTTTCGAGGACTAGCACCTCAAGCTAGCGCGTCTGCCATTCCGCCACCCGCGCAGGTGGTAATTCGGAAACCGTTTCCGCCTTTCAGCGTTTCGCGTTTCTCCGAAGCAGCGAGAAAAACTCTAACACGACTTTTCCTGAAACATCGAATCGGGCCAAGTGGGTAGGCTGAGGGCAGTGCATCAGTACTGCACCAGCCAGTCATTTCCCAGTGAGGAGCCCTCCATGCCTGACGTCCTGCCCGAGGATGAAGTTGTCCGGATCTGCCAGGAACTCATCCGGATAGACACCTCGAACTTCGGTGACGGGTCGGGCCCGGGGGAGCGTGCCGCGGCAGAGTATGCCGCCGGGCTTATCGAGGAAGTCGGCATGGAGGCCGAAATCTTTGAGTCTGCTCCGGGGCGGGCCAACGTGGTCACCCGCATGGCCGGTGAGGACCCGTCCGCCAGCGCCCTCGTGGTGCACGGCCACCTCGACGTGGTCCCGGCGCTTCGGGACCAGTGGTCTGTGGACCCGTTCGGCGCGGAACTGAAGGACGGGCTGATCTGGGGACGCGGCGCCGTCGACATGAAAGACATGGACGCCATGATCCTTGCCGTGCTGCGGGGATTCGCCCGGACAGGCAGGAAGCCCAAGCGGGACATCATCTTCGCCTTCTTCGCGGACGAGGAGGCGGGCGGCGCCTACGGTGCCCGCTACGCCGTGGACAAGCGCCCGGAACTGTTCGAGGGTGCCACCGAGGCGATCTCCGAGGTGGGCGGGTTCTCTGCCACTATCGGCGGCCAGCGGACGTACCTCCTCCAGACGGCCGAGAAGGGCATCTCGTGGTTGCGGCTCGTTGCCCACGGCAGGGCGGGACACGGCTCGCAGATCAGCACGGACAACGCCGTGACGCGGCTGGCCGGAGCCGTGACGCGCATCGGGGAGTACAAGTGGCCCATTGAGCTGACCCCCACAACCCGCCAGTTCCTGGACGGCGTGACGGAACTCACGGGCGTGGAGTTCGATGCAGACAACCCGGACATTCTGCTGAGCCAGCTGGGGACCGTAGCCCGGTTCGTGGGGGCAACACTCCAGAACACCACCAACCCCACGCTGCTCAAGGGCGGCTATAAGCACAACGTCATTCCGGAGTCCGCGGAGGCGCTGATCGACTGCCGCACCCTGCCCGGCCAGCAGGAGCACGTCCTGGAAATCGTCCGCGACCTGGCCGGCACGGGCGTCGACGTCAGCTACGTCCACCAGGACGTCTCCCTGGAGGTGCCCTTCGCAGGCAACCTGGTGGATTCCATGATCGACGCCCTGCACTCCGAGGACCCTGGCGCCAAGGTCCTGCCCTACACCCTCTCCGGCGGCACAGACAACAAATCGCTGAGCAGGCTCGGCATCACCGGCTACGGCTTTGCGCCCCTGATGCTGCCGGATGAGCTGGACTTCACCGGCATGTTCCACGGCGTGGATGAGCGGGTTCCCGCGGATTCCCTGAAGTTCGGTGCACGGGTCCTCAACACCCTGCTTACCAACTACTGAGCGGGCCGCCATGACCCCCGAGGAAGTCCTGCCCCACGCCCTCTTGGAGCAGATCCGCGGCCGTGCCGCCGGTTACGACCGGGAGAACGCGTTCTTCCATGAGGACCTTGCGGAGCTTGTAGAGGCCGGTTACCTGAAGATGTTCGTGCCAGCGGACGACGGCGGCCTGGGCTTTGGCCTCGAAGCGGCGGCACAGTGCCAGCGCAGGCTGGCTACGGCTGCGCCAGCCACGGCACTGGCCGTGAATATGCACCTGGTGTGGACCGGCGTCGCGCATGTCCTCAAAGCCCGCGGTGACAGCTCCCTCGACTTCGTCCTCAAGGAAGCGGCGAAGGGCGAGATTTTCGCGTTCGGCAACTCCGAGGCCGGTAACGATTCGGTCCTGTTCGATTCGCGGACCACAGCTATGCCCTTGCCCGGCGGCGGCTACTCCTTCACGGGGACCAAAATCTTCACCAGCCTCTCGCCGGCGTGGACCCGGCTGGGGATTTTCGGCAAGGACCCGGACGGCCGGGATGGGGAAGGCGAGCTGGTCCACGGCTTCATCACCCGGGAAACGCCCGGATACCGCATCGTGGACGACTGGGACACCCTGGGCATGCGGGCCAGCCAGTCCAACACCACCATCCTTGATGGGGCCACTGTTCCGCCGGAACGGATCTTCCGCAGGATCCCCGTCGGCCCCAGCAGGGACCCGCTGATCTTCGCTATCTTCGCCTGTTTCGAGACGCTGCTCGCAGCCGTCTACACGGGCCTGGGGGAGCGCGCCCTCGCCGTGGGCGTGGACACGGTAAAGCGGCGCACCTCATTCAAGAACAACGGACGCAGCTACGCGCAGGATCCGGACATCCGCTGGAAGGTTGCAGCGGCGGCCATGGCCATGGACAGCCTGTATCCGCAGTTGGCCTCTGTGGCCGCTGAGGTGGACGGACTCGTGGACCACGGACCGCAGTGGTTCCCAAAGCTGGTGGGGCTGAAGGTGAACGCCACGGAGACTGCGCGGCGTGTTGTGGACCTGGCCATCCGCGTCAGCGGGGGATCGAGCTATTTCCGCGGCTCAGAACTGGAGCGTCTCTACCGCGACGTACTGGCAGGCATGTTCCATCCGTCCGATGACGAGTCCGCCCACAACACCGTTGCCAACGCCTGGCTGGGACCGCTGGAAGGCTAGACCGTCCGCTGGACCTGCAGCACCCGCCGGCGCAGCCAAAAGCGGCGGCCCCCGCCCACGTAGAGCTTGCTGCGTTCGAGCTCCCACTTGCCGTACTCGGAATGTTCCACCAGGCGGCGCCGTGCCTCATGCAGTGAATCATCAGGACTGACCGTCAGTACGAGGTACTCGTACTGCCTCAAATAGTCCCGTTCCCGCTGGACCGAGCTGGTGAGAAATTGTTCCTTCATTGCTCTCCATTTTCGTCCTTTTCCGGCTAACGTGAAGTCATGAGCATCGATCCGCGTGTCGCGCTTCAGTCCTTGACCACCGCTATGGAAGAACACCTTATAGCAGCATCCAACCGCCGCGGAGATGGTGACCCCTCCGTGGAGGCGGCGTTCTTTGCGGTCGCAGACGCCTTCGAAGTTTATGAAGATGCGCTCTATGAGGCCTACAACGAGGTAACGCCGCTCCAGGTCTTTGATGACGAGGACGACGAGGACGAGGAAAGCGACGTGGATGACGACGAGGACCTGGAGATTGTCCAGGAGTAGGGCCGCAGACTTACAGCGGCGCTGAAACATCCTCAAGGGCCCGGGCAATTTCGGGCGGCAGCGGTGTGAGCTGCGCGTCCAACAGCTCTTTCAGCTGCGCGGGCGTTCGAGGACCCACAATGGCGGTGGCCACGCCGTGCTGGGACAGGAGCCAACTGAGGGAGACGTCCTGCGGAGTCCGCCCCAGGCCCTTGGCCGCCATGCATACGGCCTCCACGGTCCGGGACGGCTTCTCCTCCAGGTAGGGCTCCACGTACCCGGCTTCGGCCGCTGATGCGGCCCGGGATCCGGAGGGGATGCTGCCGCGGTACTTGCCGGTCAGCACGCCGCGGCCCAGCGGCGCCCAGGCCATAAGGCCCAGGCCTGCGTCTTCCGCCGCGGGGATGAGTTCAGCTTCGGGGCGGCGCTGCAGGAACGAGTACTCGGACTGGACCGCTACCAGTGGGAACCCGGCAACCGCAGCCGCCTTGGCCGTCTGCCACCCGTTGAAGTTGGAAACGCCCGCATACCGTGCCCTGCCGGTACGGACCGCGAATTCCAGCGCGGACAGGGTTTCGTCCAGCGGAACGTTGGCGTCCCAGGCCTGGGCAAACCAGATATCCACGTAATCGGTGCCCAACCGGGCCAAACTCGCGTCAAGTCCGGTGAGCATGGCATTCCGCGAGGTGTCCACGCCGCGCCGGCCATCCGGCGTCGTCATCCCCGCTTTGGTCGAGATGGAAATCTCCGTCCGCGCCACGACGTCGCCCAGCAGTGAGCCGATCATTGCCTCCGACCTGCCGCCGGCGTAGGACGCGGCAGTATCAACGTGCCGGCCGCCCGCGTTAAGGAAGGTGCGCAGAAGTTCCGAGGCGTCCTGTTCGTCGGTTTCGCCGGCCCAGCCCATGGTGCCGAGGGAAAGGGCGGACACACGCAATCCACTGTTGCCGACGTAACGCTGCTGCATAGCAGCAAGCTTACGGGCAGAACCGTCACTGCCTATGACGTAGGGTCTTAGCGTGAACTGGTTTGAGGCGGCCCTGCTGGGCCTAGTGCAGGGACTGACCGAATTTCTACCGATTTCATCAAGTGCGCATCTTCGGATTGTGGGGCAATTCCTGCCCAATGCGGCTGACCCGGGGGCAGCGTTCACAGCCATCACCCAGTTGGGCACCGAGACCGCGGTCCTGGTCTATTTCTGGCGGGACATTGTCCGGATCGTTAAGGGTTGGACGGGTTCGCTGACCGGGAAGGTATCGCGGCAGGACCCGGACGCCCGGATGGGCTGGCTGGTCATCCTGGGCAGCCTTCCAATCATCATTCTGGGCCTTCTGTTCCAGGACCAGATCGAGTCCGTGCTCCGCAGCATGTGGATCGTTGCCACCATGTTGATAGTCTTTGGGCTTTTCCTTGCCGTTGCGGACGCTATCGGCAGGCAGGAACGGGACCTCAGCAGGCTGACCTACAAGCACGGCATCCTCTATGGCTTCGCACAGGCCCTGGCCCTGATTCCCGGCGTTTCCAGGTCCGGAGGCACCATCACGGCCGGCCTCCTGATGGGCTACACCCGCGAGGCCGCCGCGCGTTATTCCTTTCTTCTTGCCATCCCTGCGGTGTTCGGCAGCGGGTTCTACCAGCTCTACAAGACGGTCACCAATGAGGGCATCGCCGGCCCGTACGGGCTGCCGGAAACCGCCCTGGCCACGATGATCGCCTTCGTTGTGGGATACGTCATCATCGGCTGGTTCCTGAAGTTCGTGTCCACCCGCAGCTACCGCTTGTTCGTCTGGTACCGGATCTTCCTTGGGCTGGCCCTGTACCTCCTGCTCGGTTTCAATGTCATCAGCGCCTAGCACTAGGCTTGGTGTGTGAAATCCTGGATATCCCGCCCCGTTCCTGACGTGCCCGGAAGCATGCCCGCCATCCGGCTGTTCGACACAGCGGTGCGCCGCGAGGTGGTACTGGAGAACGAGGACAGGCCTTCCATGTATGTCTGCGGCATCACGCCGTACGACGCCACCCACATGGGGCACGCATCCAGCTACGTGGCTTTTGACCTCCTGAACCGCGCCTGGCGGGACTCCGGCCGTGAGGTTTCCTATGTGCAGAACGTCACGGATGTTGACGATCCGCTCCTGGAACGTGCCGAGGCGACGGGTGTTGACTGGCGGGACCTGGCTGCCGGCCAGATCGAGCTTTTCCAAGCGGACATGGAGGCACTCAACGTCCTGCCGCCGGACCACTATGTGGGCGCCGTGGAGTCCATTGGGCTGATCGTCCCGGAAGTGGAACGGCTTGTGAGCCTGGGGCTGGCCTACACAGTGCAGGGCAGCAATGGCGAGCCTGACGGGGACGTCTATTACGACGTCGAGGCGGCGGGCAAGCAGTCCGTCGCACCTGATGCGTGGACGCTGGGATGCATCTCCGGGCTCGCAGAGAGCGAGATGCTCGAGCTCTTCGCGGAACGCGGCGGCGATCCCGGACGGGCCGGCAAGCGGCAGGCACTGGACCCGCTGCTGTGGCGCGTGGCCCGCGAAGGCGAACCGAGCTGGCCCGGCGGCAGCCTGGGAGCAGGGAGGCCCGGCTGGCATATTGAATGCACGGTCATCGCGCAGAAGTACCTGCCTTCACCCTTCACCGTCCAGGGCGGCGGTTCGGACCTCATCTTCCCGCACCACGAAATGGGCGCCGGGCACGCCTACTCGCTTGCGGGTGTTCCGCTGGCAAAGCACTACGCCCACGCCGGCATGGTGGGCCTCGACGGCGAGAAGATGAGCAAGTCCAAGGGAAACCTGGTGCTCGTGTCGAAACTCCGGGCGGCGGGGGAGGACCCCGCCGCGATCCGCCTTGGCATCCTCGCCCACCACTACCGCTCCGACTGGGCCTGGACCAACGAAGGGTTCGAGGAGGCAAAGGCCACACTGGCTGCCTGGCGCCGGGCCCTGGGCCAGGCCCCCACAGGCTCTGCCGCCCCCCTGGTGGCCGAGATGCGCGCAGCGCTTGCCGCCGACCTCAACGCTCCTGCCGCCGTCGTGGCGGTTTCCCGCTGGGCGGAGCTTGCAAAGGCCGACGGCGGACCTGCAAGTCCTGCCGACCAGGCCCAAGTCAAGGATGCGGTGGACGCCCTGCTGGGAGTGCTTCTCTAAATCACCGTCCAGGGCATGAGGCAGCGCCCTCTTGCAGGGAACTGCCGGTCAGGGCCGGTCCTGGCCCCGACGCTTGAGGTAACGCTCGAATTCGCGGGCAATCGATTCGCCAGTGGCTTCCGGGAGATCGGCCGTGTCCTTTGCTTCCTCGAGCTGCCGGACGTAGGCCGCGATTTCGGGATCCTCCGTGGCCAGTTCGTCCACGCCCCGCTCCCACGCGTCCGCTTCCTCAGCCAGCTCGTGCGTGTCCAGGGGAACCTGGAGCAGTTCCTCAATCCGGTGCAGGAGTGCCAGCTGGGCTTTCGGCGACGGCGCCTGGGCAACATAGTGCGGGACGGCGGCCCACAGCGAAACCGTGGGGATGCCTGCCAGCAGTGCCACCTCGGACAGCACGCCGACGATGCCCACCGGGCCTTCATACTGGGAGGCTTCCAGGTTCATCCGTTCGCGCAGCGGGGCATCGTCCGACGAGGTGCTCACCGGAATCGGCCTGCTGTGCGGAACATCCGCCAGCAGGGCTCCCACCAGGACAACATAGTCAACGTTCAGCGCTTCGGCATGGACCAGCAGTTCCGCGGTATAGGCGCGCCATTTATAGGACGGCTCCGTGCCCTGGACAAAGATGACGTCCACGTTGGAGTCCGGAGCGCTTGCTTTATAGATACGGGTGGAAGGCCATTTGATCTTGCGTTCACCGGCTGCGTTCCGGCGCACTGTGGGGCGCGTGAACTGGAAGTCGTAATACTCGTCGGCGTCGATGGAGGCCACTTTCTTGCCGCCCCACAATTTGTTCAGGTAGCGCAGGGAGTCGCTGGCCGCTTCCCCCGCGTCATTCCAGCCTTCAAAGGCGGCAAGCATCACTGTCACGCGCTGTCCGTCAGCTGCCGGCTGCAGGAACCGCTCCTGTTCGGGCCCGGCACCCGGTTCTGTGGTGTCTCCCTCGAAGCTATTCATTTCTTCACCCTACGTCCAAGGACCGCGGCTTTGCATTGAATGAAGCGCCGAAACATCATGCAGAAGCAGCGCCGGCGGTGCCGGAGAGCGCGATATTCGCCGAGGGCGTAGCCATCAGCCGGCGCCCAGGCAGTCCCCGTAGACTGAGGGCATGCGATTGCCAGCCGACAGTTCCCCGCTCAAAGCCGTCCTGTGGGACATGGACGGGACGATCGTTGATACGGAGCCCTACTGGATCGCCGCCGAACACGCGCTGGTGGAAGCCCACGGCGGGACGTGGTCCCATGACCAGGCCATGCAGCTGGTTGGGCAGTCGCTGACTTTTTCCGCCGGGCTCCTCCAGAATGCCGGCGTGGAGCTGGAAATCCGGGACATCATCGATAGCCTCACCGGCTCGGTGGTCAGCAGCGTCCAGCGCAAGGTGCCGTGGCGGCCGGGTGCACGCGAACTCCTTGAGGAACTCCACCTCGCCGGTGTCCGGTGCGCACTGGTCACCATGTCCGAGGGCCCGCTGGCCAGGCAGGTGGTGGCCAGCCTTCCACGGCAGTACTTCGAGGTCCTGGTAACAGGGGACACCGTAGCCCAAGGCAAACCACACCCCGAGGCGTACCTGACCGCCGTCGAATGGCTGCAGGACGCAGACCCGGACCTGGGCCTGCACCACTGCGTCGCTTTGGAGGACTCGGTGCCCGGCGTCACCGCGGCCGTGGCATCCGGCGTGGCAACCGTGGCAATTCCCCATATTGTTCCGCTGCCCGAGGATGAGCGCTACACCCTGTGGGATTCCCTGGCAGGCCGCACCGTGACCGACCTCGAATCGCTCCTCCTCGGCGGCCCGGAGCTTCACCGGTCCGCTGAACCGGCCAGGCCGCTTGGGGACCGCCGGTGACCGAGACCACTGTCCCGGCCAGGCGCGAAGGCATTCCGCTGGGCCGGATTGCCGGCGTCCCGGTGGTGCTGGCCTATTCCTGGTTCATCATTGCCGCCTTCACGGTCATCGTGTACGGACCCGTCCTGGCCCGGCAGAACCCTGCCCTCGGCGTCAGTGCCTACATCGTGGCGTTCGCCTACGCCGTGCTGCTTCTCGTCTCGGTCCTGGTCCACGAGCTCGCCCACGCCCTGACGGCAAAAATCTACGGCTGGCCCACGCAGAAGATCGTGCTCAACCTGTGGGGCGGGCACACCCAGTTTGAGAGCTTCACCGCGTCGCCGGGACGGTCCGTCCTCGTGGCCCTCGCCGGGCCGGCTGCGAACTTCATCCTGGCCGGAGGAGCCTGGCTGCTGCTCAGCACGGCAAGCATGGGCAGCGTTGCCGAGATTCTCACCAACATCTTTATGTGGGCCAACTTCCTCATTGCCATCTTCAACGTGCTCCCGGGCCTTCCGCTGGACGGCGGACGGCTGGTCGAATCTGCAGTGTGGAAGGCCACGGGCAGCCAGGCCAAGGGCACGGTGGCGGCCGGGTGGGGAGGGCGCATCATCGTCGTCGCCATCGGTTACTGGTTCGTTGCCAGACCGCTCCTTGCCGGTGATGCTCCTGATTTCAGCCTGCTGATGATCACCGTACTGGTAGGTGGCTTCCTCTGGATGGGCGCCTCAGCATCCATCCAGCAGGGAACCCTCCGGGGCCGGCTCCACCTGGTCAGCGCGGCAGGGCTTTCGACCCCCGCCGCCGGCCTGCCTTCAACGGCCACAGTGAAGGATGCCCTCCAGTACAGTGGCGGGGGAGCGACGACACTGGTGGTCTGCGGACCGGGCGGCCGGCCGGAGGCAGTTGTGGATTCGGCCGCATTGTCCTCGGTTCCTGTCCACGCCGCGGCGTCGACCCCCATCACCGCCGTCTCCTATGCCCTGGCTCCCGGCGCATACGTCCCCGAATGGTCCAAGGGGCAGGAGCTGCTCCAGTTCCTGTCCCAGCTGGAAGGACGGCACTACGCCGTCGTAGACCATAACGGCAAGGTGACCGGGCTGCTTTCCCAGGACGCTGTCCTGGCCGCCATCACCGGAAAACCGCGTCGGCCCGATACGCGCCGGCAGGACCAAAACCGGTAGAGTTACCTGCCGGCCGGTGCATTGCCGCCGCGCACGCCGGAATGTTTCCACACCACATGCAGGCGCAACAGTTTTACAGGAGCGAGGAAAGTCATGAGCAGCGAAACCGCCGTCAACGAAGCCACAGGAGCAGCGGTCCCGGCCGGGGCTGCAACCGGCGGCTCGCAGCCGGTGGGCGCCGCCCGGCGCCGGGGTCCCTTCCGCGAAGGCGAGCGTGTCCAACTGACGGACGAACGCGGCCGCATGAACACCATCACCCTCGAAAGCGGCGGGGCATTCCACACCCACCGCGGCTTCCTTAACCACGACGACATCATCGGCAAGGTGGACGGCTCAGTCGTCGTGAACAACGTTGGGCAGCAGTACCAGACCCTGCGCCCCCTGCTGTCCGATTTTGTGCTTTCCATGCCGCGCGGCGCCGCCGTCGTCTACCCCAAGGACGCCGGGCAGATCGTTACCATGGCGGACATCTTCCCCGGCGCCCGCGTGGTGGAAGCTGGTGTTGGGTCCGGGGCCCTGTCCATCTCGCTGCTCCGAGCCGTTGGCGACAACGGCTACCTGCACTCCTTCGAACGGCGTGAAGAGTTCGCTGACATCGCCCGCGGCAACGTCGAGACGATATTTGGCGGCCCGCACCCGGCCTGGCAGGTATCGCTGGGCGACTTCCAGGAAGAGGTTGTCCGGAGCGAGGCGCCGGGTTCCGTGGACCGCGTTGTGCTGGACATGCTGGCGCCCTGGGAATGCCTGGATGCCGTGGCGACGGTGCTCGCCCCGGGCGGCGTCTGGATCAATTACGTTGCCACCGTCACCCAGCTTTCGCGCACTGCCGAAGCCATCCGGGCGGACGGCCGTTTCACGGAGCCCGACGCCTGGGAGTCAATGGTGCGCGGCTGGCACCTGGAGGGGCTCGCCGTCAGGCCGGACCACAGGATGGTGGCCCATACGGGCTTCCTGCTGGTCACGCGGCGGCTGGCCGACGGCGTTACCGGTATCTCCGTCAAGCGGCGCCCCTCCAAGACCGACTTCAACGAAGAGGACGTCAACGCGTGGACGCCCGGTGCTGTGGGGGAGCGGCAGGTCTCCGACAAGAAGCTCCGGCGCGCAGCCCGGGACGCCATCGCGGGCACCAACGTCAAGGACGATCCCGAGGTCACGAACTAGTCCACATTTCGGGAGTCTCCATCCCTACCTGCCGTCTTGGGGCTAATGTCTTAATAGAAGCGCAGGAAGGGGCTGATACATCATGGAGACACCAAACCAGGACTCCGGACGTACACCGGCAGAGCAGTCTGCCGCCAACGACCTCTCGGTTGCAGACCGCCAGGTCAACATCCTCCGGGACAAGCTCAGGCACATAGACCGCCAGCTGGCTGCGGCAACGCAGAACAACACCAAGCTGGTCAGCATGCTTGAAACCGCGAAGGCCGAAATCCTCCGGCTGAAGAACGCCCTGGACCAGGAAGGACAACCGCCCTACAGCTTCGGAACCATACTCCAGCTGAATCCAAAACGGCAGCCGTCACCTGGCAGCAGCGGGCAGGCGGCCACCGAGGAATCTGTGGACATCTTCAACGCCGGCCGGAAGATGCGCGTTGGCATCAGCCCCCTGGTGAACATGAACCAGCTGGCCGTGGGCCAGGAGGTCCTCCTGAACGAGGCGCTCCTCGTCGTCGCCGGGCTCGGCTATGAGCGCGCGGGAGAACTTGCCACGCTCAAGGAGATGCTGGGAGCGGACCGTGCCCTCGTGGTGGGGCGCGCCGATGAAGAGCGGGTCGTCCGGCTTTCCGGTGCGCTCCTGGCCGAAAAGCTCCGGGTGGGTGATGCCCTTTCCATTGACTCCAGGACCGGATACGCCCTTGAAAAAGTGCCGCGATCAGAGGTGGAGAACCTGGTCCTGGAGGAAGTCCCGGACATCACGTATGAGGACATTGGCGGCCTGGGGCCCCAGATCGAGCAGATCCGCGACGCCGTCGAACTGCCCTTCCTCCACCCCGACCTGTACCGCGAGCACGGCCTCAAGGCGCCCAAGGGCATCCTGCTCTACGGCCCTCCCGGCTGCGGCAAGACGCTCATTGCCAAGGCCGTCGCCAACTCACTGGCTGCCCGGGCCGCGGAGCGTTCCGGCAAGGTGGACCTCAAGAGCTACTTCCTGAACATCAAGGGCCCGGAACTCCTCGACAAGTACGTCGGTGAAACCGAGCGGCACATCCGGCTGATCTTTTCCAGGGCACGCGAAAAAGCCTCGGACGGCAGCCCCGTTGTGGTGTTTTTCGATGAGATGGATTCCCTCTTCCGCACCCGCGGCACCGGAATCTCGTCCGACGTCGAAACGACCATCGTGCCGCAGCTGCTCAGTGAGATCGACGGCGTGGAGCGGCTGGACAACGTGATTGTCATCGGTGCGTCAAACCGTGAGGACATGATCGATCCGGCTATCCTCAGGCCGGGCAGGCTGGACGTCAAGGTCAAGATTCACCGTCCCGACGCCGAGGCCGCCGCCGATATCTTCAACAAGTACATCACCCCCGACCTGCCGTTCCATGAATCGGACCTGGCAGAGCATGACGGCGATGTGCAGGCCACGGTGGACGCCATGGTCCAGCGGACGGTGGAAGCCATGTACTCCACCGACAAGTCCAACGAGTTCCTGGAGGTCACCTACGCCAACGGGGACACCGAGATGCTCTATTTCAAGGACTTCAACTCCGGCGCCGTAGTGCAGAACGTGGTGGACCGGGCCAAGAAGTACGCCATCAAGGATCTCCTGACCACCCACCAGAAGGGACTGCGGATCGAGCACCTGCTGCGCGCCGTCGTGGACGAGTTCCGCGAGCACGAGGACATGCCCAACACCACCAACCCTGATGACTGGGCACGGATCTCCGGCAAGAAGGGCGAACGGATCACCTACATCCGCACGATTGTCCAGGGCAAGGCGGGCCAGGAACCCGGCAAGTCCATCGAGACCATGCCGACAACAGGCCAGTATCTATGACCGCTGCACCGGAGCCCGCCGCCGGGGGAACCTTACCGGCCGGCGGGGCCATGCGGGTCATGGGCGCGGAAACCGAATATGGCATCCACGCCCCGTCCGCCCCCTCTGCCAATGCCACCATGATGAGCGCCCGGGTGGTCCAGGCCTATGCGCAGGTCACCCGCCAGCGCGCCGCCGGCGGCGCGGAGACCCGCTGGGACTACACGGACGAGGAGCCGCTGCACGACGCCCGCGGCTGGACGGTGGACCGCAGCTCCGCCCACCCAAGCCAGCTGACGGACCAGCCGCCGGTACTGGATGCGGAAGCGGTGGCGCTGGCCTACGGCCGCGAGGAACTTGAGCTGGACGGTCAGGACGAGTCCGGGACACTCCTGATGAACATGGTCCTGGGCAACGGTGCACGGCTGTATGTGGACCACGCGCATCCCGAGTACTCCAGCCCGGAGGTGACCAACCCCCGGGATGCCGTGAAATGGGACGCGGCCGGTGACCTCGTGGCACTGGCCGCCGTCCGCCGCCTGGCGGCAGATCCGGACCTTCCGCCGGTCAACCTCTACAAGAACAATACGGACAACAAATCCGTTTCCTACGGCTCCCATGAGAACTACCTCATGCCGCGCTCCGTGCCCTTCGGCGATATTGTGCGCGGGCTGACGCCTTTCTTCGTCAGCCGGCAAATCATGTGCGGGTCGGGCCGGGTGGGCATCGGCCAGGACAGCTCAACGCCGGGATACCAGATCAGCCAGCGCGCGGATTTCTTCGAGGCCGAAGTCGGACTGGAAACCACCATCCGCCGGCCCATCATCAACACCCGGGATGAGCCGCATGCCACCGCGGACAAGTATCGCCGCCTCCACGTCATTATCGGGGACGCCAACCTGAGCCAGGTCTCCAACTACCTGAAGTTCGGAACCACGGCGATGGTGCTCAGCCTCATCGAGGCAGGACTGGCACCGAAGGTCGAAGTGTTCGAGCCGGTCGCCGCCCTCCAGGCGGTGAGCCATGACACCACGCTTACGGCCAGGCTGCGGCTGCTCGACGGCAGGCGGGTCACCGCCCTTGACCTGCAATGGATGTACCACGAGGCCGCTGCCAAGCTGGCCCAGGATACCGGCGTTGGAGACAAGGTGGACGGCGACGGGCACACGCACGATGTCCTGGAACGCTGGGCCACCGTCCTGACCCAACTCGACAATGACCGGGCCGCTGCCGCTTCCTCGGTGGAATGGCTGGCCAAGCTGTCCCTCCTCGACGGGTACCGTGAACGTGACGGGCTGGAATGGAACGATGCCCGGCTGGGGCTCGTCGACCTCCAGTGGGCAGACATCAGGCCCGAAAAGGGACTCTATTACCGGTTCCTTGCCAGGAACCGGATACAGCGAATGCTTGAGGACGCGGCCATCGCGGCAGCAGTTTCCGAACCGCCGGCGGACACCCGGGCATTCTTCCGAGGCAGGTGCATCAGCAGCTTCGGCAAGGATGTGGTGGGCGCCAGCTGGGACTCCGTCATCTTCGACGTTCCGGGTTACGGGCGGCTCCAGCGCGTACCCACCAGGGAGCCACTCCGGGGAACCAAAGCCCTGACCGGAGCGTTATTCGAAAGCTACCGGGAGGCGGGACCGTTCCTGGCAGAGCTTTTGGGACATAACGCTCCGCCTGCGGCATAAACCGCCACCGGAAGCCCACACCGTGGCAGGATGGGCATATCGGAGGATCCGCCGGATCCGATGACGGATATAAGGAGGGGTAACAATGGCAGGCCAGGAGCAGCAGCAGCCGCAATCGCGCGACAGCCAGGTCGAAGAGGACATTCCCGAGGCACCGCCCGCGCCGCCGGAGGCACAGGCATCAGCATCGACTGAAGGCGTCGACGACCTCCTCGACGAGATCGACGGCGTCCTCGAATCCAATGCTGAAGAGTTCGTCCGGGCGTTCGTCCAAAAGGGCGGTCAGTAACCCGAATTCGGAGGCTGGCGGAAGCCGCGGAAGGCCCGAATCTGTACCGACGTTGAAGGACCACGTTCAAGGAGTGCATGAGTGCAGGAATCAACCGCCAACCAGGTAGCCGCCAACGCCACCTCGTCATTTACCGAACACCTGCAACGGGACCGGCCGGAGCTTCTTCCGTATAGCCGATCCCTCCAGGCAGGCGTGCCGGCGGCTGCCCCCTTGCAGGTTCCGCATGCCACCACCATCGTTGCGATGAGTTACGACGGCGGTGTGCTGATGGCGGGGGACAGGCGCGCCACCATGGGCAACGTCATAGCCAGCAGGCACATCGAAAAGGTCTTCCCCGCCGACCACTACTCCGTCCTGGGGATCGCCGGGACGGCGGGAATCGCCATCGACCTGACCAGGTTGTTCCAGGTGGAGCTTGAGCACTACGAGAAAATCGAGGGCACGCTCCTCAGCCTTGAAGGCAAGGCCAACAGGCTGGGCGCCATGATCCGGGGCAACCTTCCCCTTGCGATGCAGGGACTCGCTGTTGTGCCCCTCTTTGCCGGGTTCGACACCAGCGCCGGTGTTGGCAGGCTCTTCTCCTATGACGTCACCGGCGGCCGGTACGAGGAACGTGAACACCACACTGTTGGATCCGGTTCGGTTTTTGCCCGCGGTGCCCTGAAGAAGCTCTGGCGGCCCAACCTCACGGCCGCCGACGCCGTCGCCGTCGCGGTTGAGTCCCTCTACGACGCGGCCGACGACGACTCCGCCACCGGCGGTCCCGACACGGTGCGGCAGTTGTGGCCTGTCATCTACACCGTGGACGGTTCGGGCGCGCGGCGGGTGCCTGAAAGCGAGCTGGCTGCAGCATCGCGGAACGTGATCGAGGCGCGGACCATCGCTGGACGGGAGGCCTGAGATGACACAGCAGTTCTATGTTTCACCCGAACAGCTGATGAAGGACCGCGCGGATTTTGCCCGCAAAGGCATTGCCCGCGGCAGGTCCGTCGTGGTCATCAGCTGCGAGGACGGAATCGCCCTCGTCGCCGAGAACCCTTCACCGTCCCTGCATAAGATCGGCGAGATCTACGACAAAATCGCCTTCGCCGCCGTCGGAAAATACAACGAGTTCGAAAGCCTCCGCCAGGCCGGTGTGCGCTACGCCGATGTGCGCGGGTACTCCTACGACCGGGAGGACGTCACCGCCAGGGGACTGGCAAGCGTCTACGCGCAGAGCCTTGGAGCGGTGTTCACGGCGGAACAAAAGCCCTTCGAGGTGGAGCTGGCGGTAGCCGAGGTCGGCGCCACCCAGGCAGAAGACCACCTCTACCGGCTGACCTTTGACGGCTCCATCGCGGACGAACACTCCTTTGTTGTGATGGGCGGCCAGGCGGACAAAGTCTCCTCTGTCATTGGACAGGGCTGGCGCAGCTCACTGAACTTCGCAGACGCAGTGCGCCTTGCCATCACCGGCCTGGTTCCCCCGGGAGAGGCGGAAGAGCAGGCAAAATCACTTCCGGCAGGCGCGCTGGAAGTGGCAGTCCTGGACCGGCAATCAGAAACCACGCGCGGGTCCAGGCGCGCCTTCCGCCGGCTCAACGACGCGGACATCACTGCACTGCTGGCCTAGGAGGACTGGACACATGGACAAGAGGATCTTCGGCATCGAAACCGAATTCGGGATCTCATATTCGAGCCCGGACTCAAGGCCCCTCGCCCCCGAGGAAGTGGCCCGCTACCTCTTCCGCAAGGTGGTCAGCTGGGGGCGTTCATCCAACGTGTTCCTGACCAACGGCTCCAGGCTCTACCTTGATGTGGGATCCCACCCGGAATACGCCACCGCCGAATGCGACGACCTGGCGCAGCTCATCGCCCACGACAGGGCGGGCGAGCTGATCCTGGACGACCTCGTGGACGAGGCGCAGGCCCGGCTCGCAGCCGAAGGCTTCAACGGAACGGTGTACCTCTTCAAGAACAACACCGATTCCGCCGGAAACTCCTACGGCAGCCACGAGAACTACCTCATTCCGCGCCGCGGTGAGTTCTCCCGGCTCGCCGAGATCCTGATCCCGTTCCTGGTTACCCGCCAGCTGATTGCCGGCGCCGGAAAGATCCTGAAGACGCCCCACGGCGCAACGTACGCGTTCTCCCAGCGGGCCGACCACATCTGGGAGGGCGTTTCCTCTGCCACCACCAGGTCGCGTCCCATCATCAACACACGCGACGAGCCGCATGCTGACGCAGAGTTCTACCGCCGCCTCCACGTCATTGTGGGGGACTCGAACATGTCCGAAGCCACGGCCCTGATGAAGATCGGCACCGTGGACCTGGTCCTGCGCATGATCGAGGCAGGTGTGATCATGCGCGACATGAGGATGGAAAACCCCATCCGCAGCATCCGCGAGATCTCGCATGACCTCAGCGGCCGGGCATTGGTCCGCCTTGCCAACGGACGCCAGCTCACCGCACTCGAAATCCAGCAGGAGTACCTGACCAAGGTCACGGCATTCGTGAAGGAGCACGGCCCCCACAACCCGCACGTTCCGCTCATCCTCGACCTTTGGGAGCGGACACTCACGGCCATCGAAAGCGGTGACTTCCGCGGGATCGACACCGAAATCGACTGGGCCATCAAGAAGAAGCTCATGGACAAGTACCGTGAACGGCACGGCCTGGGGCTGGACGCCCCCCGGATAGCCCAGCTGGACCTTACCTACCATGACATCTCCCGCAGCCGCGGCCTCTATTACCTGCTGCAGTCACGCGGTGCGGTGCGCCGGATCGTGGACGATACAGTCATCAAGGACGCTGTGGACGTCCCCCCGCAGACCACACGTGCCAAGCTCCGCGGAGACTTTGTTCGCCGCGCACAGGAACTGGGACGGGACTACACCGTGGACTGGGTCCACCTGAAGCTGAACGACCGGGCACACCAGACAATCCTGTGCAAGGACCCCTTCCGCAGCGTCGATGAGCGCGTGGATGCCCTCCTTGAGTCTATGGGCTGACACCCAGCTTCAGGGGCTATTCTGGATAGGGCCCTTTAGAGGGACCCCGCGATGCCGGCCGTTGCCATGCGGAACATCGCATCCACCCTGCCCCGACGAAAGTTTTCTTACGTGCGCCGACTACTAGCAATCCTTCTTCCCGGTCTGCTGCTGCTGACCGCCTGCGGCGGTTCAACCGCAGAGCCGGAACCCACCAGCGCATCCGCCGGCGAGACTGCCAAGTTCGACTCCCTCAAACTGACCGACAACGGGGACAAGAAAGCCCCCGGCGTGGAATTCACCAAGCCATTGGAAGTGGCAGAACCCACCATCAAGGTCATCACCGAGGGCAGCGGCGAGACGGTAAAGGCAAACCAGGTCGCCAACATCTCCATTCTGGCCCTCAACGGCACTGACGGAAGTACCCTTGAGGACACTTTTCCCGGCGAGCCCGAACCCCTTGAGCTCAACGACGAACTGAAGACCAGCAGCGAAGTCATCTACAACGCGTTCGTTGGCGCCAAGGTGGGCTCCAGCCTGGCCCTCGCTGTCCCCGGACAGCAGAGTGCCCCGAGCCCCTCGGACGGAGCCAGCCCCAGCCCCTCCGCCGCCGCCCAGCCCACGCAGTTGCTGATTATCAAGGTCCTGTCCGCCGAGGACGTGGCGCCCGTACTGGAAAAGCCCGAGGGCGAGACCGTCACCCCGCCGGCGGGACTGCCCACCGTGTCCGAAAAGGACGGCGTCCCCGAGATCAACGTCGAGGGTGTGGCTGCCCCGACGGCCCTGGTTTCCCAGGACCTCATCAAGGGCACCGGCGCCACCGTGAAGGAATCCGACACCCTCACCGTGAACTACGTGGGCGTCACCCTTGAGGGCGGCACCAAATTCGACTCGAGCTTTGACCGCGGCGAACCCGCAAGCTTCCCGCTCACCGGTGTCATCAAGGGCTGGACCCAGGGCCTTGCCGGCAAGACGGTAGGTTCCCGCGTCCTCCTGGTCATCCCCAAGGATCTTGCCTACGGCGACGCCGGACAGGGTGAGGCCAAGGGAGATTTGGTGTTCGTAGTGGACATCCTCGGGGCTAAGTAGCAACACTTACAGGCGAAGCACCACCGGTTGCCGCCCTGCCGCGGCCGGTCCGCGGCTGCATCAACCAGCCGCACAGATAAAAGCAGCACAGACATCAAAGGAGCAACCATGTCATTCGGACAGCGTGAATTCGACCGCCAGAAGCCCGAGATCGACTTCCCGGAGGGTGATGTTCCCACGGAACTGGTCATCACCGACCTCATTGAGGGCGACGGACGCGAAGCCAAAGCCGGCGACACCGTTTCCACCCACTACGTCGGCGTAGCCTGGTCCACCGGCGAAGAGTTCGACGCCTCCTGGGGCCGGGGCGCCCCGCTGGACTTCCGCGTTGGCGTCGGCCAGGTCATCCAGGGCTGGGACCAGGGCCTGCTGGGCATGAAGGTGGGCGGCCGCCGCCGCCTGGAGATCCCCTCGGAGCTGGCCTACGGCTCCCGCGGCGCCGGCGGAGCCATCGCTCCGAACGAAGCCCTGATCTTCGTGGTGGACCTGGTCGGAGTCCGCTAAAAAGGATTACCGGTAGCGTTAGAAGCGCGGCAGCACCAGGACGCAAAATCCTGGTGCTGCCGCGCTTTCTGCGTTCCGCCGCGGACTTTAGTAACGTAGCCAGAGTGCCCGTATCCCGTACTGAACGCCTCCTCAACCTGCTGATCGCACTCCTGAACACCCGGTATGGGCTGCGCCGCAGTGAGCTGCGCGAAAAGGTCTACCACGATTCTTCAGGCAATGACGTGGCTTTCGGCCGGATGTTCGAGCGGGACAAAAACGACCTGCGCCAGTTCGGGTTCGAGGTGGAAACCCTGACGGACATGGGGTGGAGCGAGGACGATCCTGCCACCACCCGTTACCGCATCGGCAAGGAATCCAACCGCCTTCCGGATGTCCAGCTGGGGCCGGACGAATGGACTGTACTCCTCCTGGCCTCACAGCTGTGGGAGCGTGCCGCCCTTGGCACTGCCGCGCAGAGCGCCCTCCGGAAACTCCAGGCGTCAGGGCGCCTTGCCGACGTCGCCCTTCCTGCCGGCGTCCAGCCCCGCATCAAGCCGGCAGGACAGGCCTTCGACGACCTGGTCTCTGCACTTCACTCCCGGCACCCGGTCACCTTCACATACCTTGCGGGCAGCACAGGCAACGAGGAGCTGCGGACAGTGGAGGCGTGGGGCCTGGGCAGCCGGTTTGGCCAGTGGTACCTGGTAGGCCACGACCGCGCCCGGGAAGCACCGCGCCACTTCCGCCTTTCCCGCATCACCAGTGCTGTCACAACCCTGGACAAGGAGCTGTACACGCCACCGGCGGACTTCAACGTCCGGCAGGAGCTGGACCGCCTCCCTGAACTGCCGCTGCGCACCGCCGTCGTCGACGTCCGCGAAGGAAAGCTGCTGGCCCTGCGGCGGCGCAGTTCCGCGGAGGGCGGCACTGCCGGCAGGCGTGAGGCCGGCTACGAGCGGCTGTCCGTGCAGTACCGCGACCCCGAGGCACTGGCTGAGGAACTGGCCTCCTACGGACCGGACGCGCACGCCATAGCCCCGCCTGAGCTTGTGGCTGCCGTCCTCCGCAGGCTGCGCGCGGCTGCGGCGTTCAGCGCCCAGCCTGAGCCTCCGTACAGCTTCGGCACAGCCCGGGCTGCTGCTGTCCGCAAACGCACGTCCGAGGACCAGCTCAAGCGGATGCTGCAGCTGGTGCCCTTCCTGGTGCACAACCAGGGCCTGCACATCCAGGACGTGGCAGACCGGTTCGGCATCACCAGGAAGGAGCTGGAGGATGACCTGCAGATCCTGATCTGCTCCGGCCTGCCGGAGGGATACCCTGACGATCTCCTGGACATCCACTGGGACGACGACCACGTTTACATCACCCAGGACCTGGACCTGACAAAACCGGTCCGCTTCACTGTGGAGGAAGCCTGCGCCCTCCTGGCCGGGCTGGAGACCCTGAACGGGCTGCCGGAAGTGGCCGAGGGCGGCGTGCTGGAATCGGTGACCCTGAAGCTGCTGGCGGCCGCGGGTGAAGAAGGCCTCCGGGCGGCATCCCTTGCCGGGCCGGAAGTGACACCCGCCGATGCTGCTACCCACGCCACGGTCAGGCAGGCCATCGAATCCCGCTCCCAGCTCCGCCTCCGGTACCTTTCGCCCCAGCGGGACACCATCACCGAACGCGACGTGGACCCGTTCCGCCTGTTTTCGCTGGACAACACCTGGTACTTCGAGGCCTACTGCCACCTGGTGCGTGGCCTCCGGAACTTCCGCCTGGACCGTGTCCAGGAAGTGCACCCGAACGGTGCTCCCGTCCCGGAGGGCATCACGCCCGCCGAAGGAGTTCCTGCCAGGCTCTTCACCGCCAGCGACGACGACACTACTGTCACCGTCCAGCTCACCCGGCAGGGGAGGGGGCTGGCAGACGACTACTACGCGGAACGCACCGCAGAGTTGCCCGACGGCGGGCTGGTGGCCGAGATCCGGTTCGGCACGACGGACTGGCTGCCGATGTTCGTGGCCCAGCATGGCGGTTCTGCCAGGATCCTGGCACCAGGTGAGCTGGCGGAGGCGTCCCGCAGGTGGTTGGCGGCATCCTTGGCCAGGTACGGCGGCTAGACTTCTCAGCATGCCTTGGTGGTCCTGGATCCTGATATGGGTGGCGCTCGTTGCGCTCTCACTGCTCTTCTATGTCTTGTTGGGCATTCGCCTGTTTCGCCAGTTCATGGCGACCGTCAAGGATTTGGGGGCAGCCGGCGAGAAGCTGGGGCACCTGGGCCCCATGGCTACGCCGGACGCTGCAGATCCTGCAACGCCCCCGCCGGGTGCGGCGGTTTTTGCCTCGCCCACGCTCATGCGACATGATTACGAGGCATCCAAGTCGTCCCGACGGGAAATGCGCCGCCTGCGACGAGTGCAGCGCAAGAAAGACCGGGGCCAACCGCAGGCGCTCGGCGATCTCGACTTTACTTAGAAGTAAAATGAACTTAGACGAAAGGATTTCCCGTGGGAAGACTCTTTGATGGCCCCTGGCCCATCGTAATTATCATTGTTGTTGCTTTGCTTCTCTTTGCCGCACCGAAACTTCCGGCCATGGCGCGCAGCCTTGGACAGTCCATGCGGATCATCAAATCCGAGGTCAAGGAAATGAAGAACGACGGCAAGCCCGAGTCCACCGACCCCTCTGGCCCGGTGGAAGGAACCATCGTCAACCACCCGAAGGCGCAGCCCGGCGAGCCGACCGACGGCACTGACGTTCCGCCGTCGAACCGCGCCTGACCCCCAGTGGCACTGTCGCGGGCCCGTAAAGCCAACCCCGAGGGGCGGATGGCTCTTTGGGACCACCTCAAAGAGCTGAAGAACCGGCTGATTAAGTCGGCCATCGGCGTCGTCATTGGCGGCATCGGAGGATGGATACTTTACGATCCGCTGCTGAAAGCCCTGGCCGATCCGGTCAACCGCATCTCCCAGCAGACGGGCGGGCTTTCGGCAATTAACTTTGGGACCATCGCGTCCCCCTTCGACTTCAAACTCCAGATGTCGCTGCTGATTGGCGTGGTGATTTCCAGCCCGATCTGGATTTACCAGTTGTGGGCCTTCATCACGCCCGGCCTCACGTCCAAGGAGCGCCGGTACACGCTGGGGTACATGGCGGCTGCGGTCCCCCTGTTCCTGGCCGGAATCTGGGCAGGCTGGCTTGTGGTCCCGCAGGTGGTCAGGGCACTCACCCAGTTCACTCCGGACGGTTCGTCCAGCGTCATCGATGCACGCACCTACATCGAGTTCGTCACCCGCATGGTCCTGGTGCTGGGCATCGCCTTCCTGGTGCCGGTGGTCCTGGTGGGCATCAACATGGCCGGTGTCATCTCGGGGCAGACCATCCTCAAGGCCTGGCGCATCACCGTTTTCCTGGTGTTCGTCCTTGCCGCCATTGCCGCTCCCGGAGCCGACGCCATTTCGATGTTCATGCTGGCAGGGCCGCTGCTGGTGCTGTTCTTTGCAGCAATCGGCATTTGTCTCATGAACGACAAGCGCCGGGCCCGCCGGGAGGCCAAGCGGGCAGCTGAAACAGACGCAACAGCAGACATCGCCACCCCGGGCAGCGAGCTGAAGAACCTCTAGGCGCCCGTTAGGCTTGGGATATGTCCTCCAACACCGGGCCTTCTTCCTCTGGACCGTTCACTCCCGGCCCCACTGACTTCGAAGAGCTTTCCCCCGCAGAGCGGTACCAGGCCAGCGCCGAACGCAGGGCCGAAGCAGCGACGAACCTTGGAGCGTTCGTCCGCACTCTCGACTTCGAGCTGGACGATTTCCAGCGGAAGTCCTGTCACTCCCTGCAGGAGGGCAGAGGAGTGCTGGTGGCGGCCCCCACTGGAGCCGGGAAAACGATCGTCGGGGAATTCGCCATCTACCTCGCCCTGGAGCGTGGCCTCAAGGCGTTCTACACCACACCGATCAAGGCCCTCAGCAACCAGAAATTCACCGAGCTTGCCGAGAAGTACGGCGCCGGGAACGTAGGCCTGCTCACCGGCGACACAAGCATCAACGGCGACGCGCCCGTCGTCGTGATGACCACGGAAGTCCTCCGGAACATGCTGTACGCGGACTCGGCAACCCTTGACGACCTCGGCTATGTGGTGATGGATGAGGTCCATTACCTCGCCGACCGCTTCCGCGGCGCCGTCTGGGAGGAAGTCATCATCCACCTTCCCAGCGAGGTGCAGGTTGTCTCACTCAGCGCCACCGTCTCCAACGCCGAGGAGTTCGGCGCGTGGCTGGACACCGTGCGCGGCGACACCGACATCATCGTCTCCGAGCACCGGCCGGTACCCCTGTGGCAGCACGTGATGGTGGGCCGCCAGGTCATGGATCTGTTTGCCGGGGAAACCACCTTCGATGAAATCGCCCCGCCCGTGGACGGCGACGGGACGCAGCCGGTCCCGTCTGCTGACGGCGCCAAGGGGCGCGGCTTCGACGTCAATCCCGACCTCCTGAAGGTGGCGCGCAGCGAAATCCAGCAGAATTTCCGCAGCCGCCAGGGAGGACCGGGAGGGCGTGGCCAGCGCGGAAGACGCGGCAATGACCGGCCCGGCCGTGGCGGGGACGAGCGGGGTGTGCGCCCGGCCAGCCGGCCGCAGGTCATCGCAAGCCTTGACCGCATGGACCTGCTGCCTGCTATCACCTTCATCTTTTCCAGGGCGGGCTGTGACGCTGCGGTGGCGCAGTGTGTGGGGTCCGGGCTGTGGCTCACCACGGAGAGGGAACAGAGCATCATTGCCCAGCGCGTTGATGAGGCCGGGCAGGACATTCCGCCCGATGACCTGGACGTTCTGGGCTTCTGGACCTGGCGTGACGGCCTGATCCGCGGCTTCGCAGCACACCACGCCGGCATGCTCCCCACGTTCAAGGAAGTGGTGGAGAAGCTTTTCGCTGACGGTTTGGTCAAGGCGGTGTTCGCCACGGAAACGCTGGCACTGGGCGTCAACATGCCTGCCCGTTCCGTGGTGCTCGAGAAGCTGGACAAGTTCAACGGCGAAGCCCACGTGGATATCACGGCAGGGGAGTACACCCAGCTGACCGGCCGTGCCGGCCGCCGCGGCATCGACGTGGAGGGCCACGCCGTGGTGCTGTGGCAGCCTGGAACGGATCCGACGGCGGTCGCCGGCCTTGCATCGCGGCGCACCTACCCGCTGAACTCGAGTTTCCGGCCCACCTACAACATGAGCATCAACCTCCTGGCACAGTTTGGCCGGGCAAGGGCCCGTGAGATTTTAGAGTCCTCGTTTGCACAGTTCCAGGCTGACCGTTCCGTCGTGGGATTGGCGAGGCAGGTGCGCAGCCGGGAGGAATCGCTGGCCGGGTATGCAAAGTCCATGACCTGCCATCTGGGTGACTTCACCGAGTACGCACGGCTGCGCAGGGAACTGTCCGACGCCGAAAACGCCGGCTCCCGCACCAAGTCCCGCGTACGGAAGTCGCTCAGTGACGATTCGCTGGCCCGGCTGCTGCCGGGTGACGTGGTGGACGTTCCCGGCGGGAGGGCACCTGGTCCGGCTATTGTGCTCAGTTCGGACCACACCAGCCGGGAGCCACGGCCGGCCGTCCTGACGCTGGACAACCAACTGCGCAGGATTGGGACCGACGACCTGGAGGGACCCATCGCTCCGGTGACGCGCATCCGCATTCCCAAGTCCTTCAACGCCAAAGTGCCCAAGTCCCGCCGGGACCTGGCCTCGTCGGCCCGGAATGCACTGCGCGAAAACCGGCCGCCCGCACCGGGCAATAACCGCAACAACGACTTTGGCCTCGCCACCGCCCTGCCCGACCAGGAAAAGCGCATTGCGGACCTCCGCCGCGCGCTCCGCGCCCACCCGTGCCATGGCTGCAGCGAGCGCGAAGACCATGCCCGCTGGTCCGAGCGCTGGTGGAAGCTCCGCCGTGAAACCGACGGGCTGGTCCGGCAGATCCAGGGCAGGACCAACACAATAGCCAAGACCTTTGACCGCGTCTGTGATGTCCTTTCCACCTACGGGTACCTTGAACAGGCAGCGGACGGGCGGCTCTCCATCAGCCCTGACGGCCAGCGTCTCCGGCGGATCTACGGTGAAAAGGACCTGCTGATTTCCCAGTCGCTGCGGCTTGGCGCGTTCGATGACCTGGACGCAGTGGAGGTTGCGGCCCTCGCCAGCGTTCTGGTGTACCAGGCGAAACGCGAAGACCGGGGGCTGAGGCCACGGATGCCCAGCATTTCGCTGGAGACATCGGTGGATATCGTCGTCCGTGAATGGTCCGCGCTTGAGGATGTGGAAGAGGACAAGAAGCTTCCGCTGACCGGCGAACCTGAGCTGGGGCTTGTCTGGCCTGTCTATAAGTGGGCCAAGGGCCGGCATCTGCAGGACGTCCTTAGCGGCACAGACCTGGCCGCGGGTGACTTTGTCCGCTGGGTCAAGCAGGTTGTGGACCTGCTGGACCAGCTCGCCAAGATCCCCGGGCTGGATCCCCGCCTGGCCAGGCTCTGTGCCGAGGCCATCTCCCTGATCCGCCGCGGTGTCGTGGCTTATTCCTCCGTCCTCTGACCAGCAACGCCGGCTGCCCGCCGGCGCGCCCCAACGCCAGGAGCACTGCCCCGTATGTCCCAACCTGAACCGCTGCCCGTCCCGCGCGCAAAAACAGTCCTCTACCGGAACGGCTCCGTCTACACCGCCGCCGACCCCTTTGCCACGGCAATGGTGGTGGATGGCGGCACGGTGGCCTGGGTGGGATCCGAACAGGCGGCCACCTCCATCGCGGACAGCTCCATGGAAATCATCGATCTCCGCGGAGCCCTCGTGACGCCAGGGTTCGTGGACTCCCACCTCCACCTGACTGAGACGGGCATCGCGCTGGACTCCCTCCGGATGGGCGGGATCCGGTCAGCGAGGGAGTTGCTCGACGCCGTGGCTGCTGTCCCCGGTGACGGGCCTGTCCTGGGCCACGGCTGGGACGAGACCGCCTGGCCGGACAGCAGCCTCCCCACCGCCGCTGAACTGGATCGGGCATCAGCGGGACGGCCGGTGTACCTGTCCCGGGTGGACGTGCACTCCGCGCTGATTTCCGGGTCACTCGCCGATGCGGCCGGAGTCAGTCAGTTGGACGGGTTCGACGGCGGCGCCAGGGTCCGCCGGGCCGCGCACACGGCCGCCCGGCAGGCAACCCGGCGCCAGCCCGAAGAAGCGTTGAAGCGCCACCAGGCGCGGGCTTTGTCCGAAGCTGCAGCCAACGGTTACGTGGCAGTAGCGGAAATGGGGGCACCGCATATCGGCGGTGTTGAGGACCTCCGGCTGGCAGGGGCCTGGAACAGCGGCGCGCCCGGAACCGCAGGCGTCCCCGAGGTCCTGCCCTATTGGGGGGAACTGGCCACCTCGGAAGAGCACGTCCGCAACCTCCTGGACCAGTTTGGCTTCCCGGTGCGGGGGCTCGCCGGCGACCTGAACATCGATGGCTCCGTGGGCTCCCGGACAGCTGCCCTGCGGTCCGGCTACAGCGATGCTCCTGAGGAACAGGGCAACCTCTACCTCAGCGTGGAAGAGGCCGCGGCGCATCTGGCGGCGTGCTCGCTTGCCGGAGTCCAGGGTGGTTTCCACGTTATTGGCGACGCCGGGCTGGACGCCGCGCTGGACGCGCTGGCACTGGCAGCCAAGGAAGTGGGTGAGCAGCGGCTGCGCGCTGCCGGGCACCGCTTTGAACACGTGGAGATGATTGATTCCGCCGCCGTCGAGGTGTTGTCCCGGTATGCCGTGACGGTCAGCGCCCAGCCGTCGTTTGACGCCGCCTGGGGAGGACCGGGAGCTCTGTATGAGCAGAGGCTGGGGGAGCGGAGCCGGTCCATGAACCCGTTCGCCACCCTCTACGCAGCCGGGGTGCCCGTCTGCTTCGGCAGCGACAGCCCCGTGACGCCGCTGCGCCCCTGGTCCAGCGTGAGGGCGTGCCTGGAGCACCACAACGAGGATGAGCGGATCTCCGCCCGTGCCGCCTTCCTGGGCCACACGCGTGCGGGCTGGCGGGCGGCGAAGTACTCCGATCCGATGGCCGGCCAGCTGGTACCGGGGGCACCGGCGAGTTTCGCTGTGTGGGAGGTTGAGGAACTGATGGTCCAGGTCGCCGACGGGCGGGTCCAGTCCTGGAGCACCGACCCGCGGGCGCGAACGCCGCTGCTGCCTGCACTCGATACCGGCAGTGACCCGGTGTGCCTGCAGACGGTCCGCAACGGCGTCGAACTTTACGCAAGCCCGGCGCTGCGGTCCTGACCGGACCGCTGCCGTCCTATAATTGATAGTTGCGCCCTCCGCCGATCCGTTCGCAGCCGGGCGCACTGACCATTTCCCCCAGGAAAGGCCCCCTGTGCGAGTCCTCACCATCATTCCCACCTACAACGAACTGGAATCGCTGCCCAAGACCCTTCAGCGGCTTCGCGCGGCAGTTCCGGCGTCGGATGTTCTGGTGGTGGATGACAACAGCCCTGACGGTACCGGCCAGCTCGCGGACCGTTTCGCCGCTGGGGATTCCCAGGTCCATGTCCTGCACCGGAAGGGCAAGGAAGGGCTCGGAGCCGCGTACATTGCCGGCTTCAGGTGGGGCCTGGACGCCGGCTATGACGTGCTCGTGGAGATGGACGCGGACGGTTCCCACCAGCCGGAGCAGCTTCCCCAGCTCCTGGAAGCTGTGGAGCAGGGCGCGGACCTTGCCATGGGCTCCCGCTGGGTCCCTGGCGGGAAGGTTGTGAACTGGCCGCTGTACCGCCAGGCCATTTCCCGGGTGGGAAGCACCTACGCCCGCCTCATGCTGGGGCTGAACATCAAGGATGTCACCGGCGGGTACCGCGCGTTCCGCAGGACAACGCTGGAGAAGCTCAACCTGGACCAGGTGGATTCTGTCGGCTATGGCTTCCAGGTGGACCTCGCCTTCCGTGTGGCCCGGATGGGACTCCGCATCGAGGAACGGCCCATCACTTTTGTTGAGCGGGAACTTGGAGCATCCAAGATGAGCGGCAACATCGTGGTGGAAGCCATGGTCAACGTCACCAAGTGGGGCCTGCAGGCACGCTGGAACACGCTGACCCGCAAGAAAGCAGCCGGCCGCCCCTAAGGCTGCAGCTCCGCCGCCACTGCGTCCGGCTGAACCAACATAAAAGGGAGCCGCCCCACACGAAAGTGCAGTGCGGCTCCCTTTTCTGTCAGAGCAGCAGGCCGGAACCTTAGGCGGAGCGGCGCTCTCCGCGGCGTTCGCGCAGGATGGTCAGCCGGTCTTCGAGGATCTGCTCAAGCTCGGGCAGCGAGCGGCGTTCCAGGAGCATGTCCCAGTGGGTACGGACAGCTTTGTCGTTGCTGGTGTCAGGCCGTTCGCCATCAACCAGGAGCGCTTCCTTGCCGGTCTTGGAAACCCAGACAGGAGGAATTTCCGCCTCTGAGGAGAAGGTGACGAAGACCTGCTCGCCGTCCTCGCACCGGTACTCAACACGCTGGCGCGGAGCCGGCTCTACTCCGGACTCGGTCTCCATGCTCTGTGCACCAAGGCGCATGCCCCGCAGGCTGCGATCGCTCATGATTTCTCCCTCTGGTCGGTTCGCGGTGTACAACACCGCGCTTGCCGGTGGCGGCGAAGCGCCGCCGGACTACTGTGTGCTCTGTGCTGCATCTCTAGATTCAACGCATCGCGAAGCTTTGTTGTTCCAGCGGATCTGCTCCAGCCGGACAAATACACAATTATACCGGCATCCCGGTGGAACAGCCAAAAGGAGGGACCCGCCCTGAAGCGGATCCCTCCCTCACGGCCAGCCAGGATGCTGGATCCGGGCGCCGGGTTCTAGGGTTCGGACGGCTTGGCCCCTACTTCGTCGAACAGGCCGCCTGCGGATTCAGGGGTAGTCCCGCCCAGGGCGTTGCCGATTCCCTTGAGTGCCTCGCCGACCTCACTGGGAATGATCCACAGCTTGTTCGAGGAGCCCTCAGCCAGCTTGGGCAGTGTCTGCAGGTACTGGTAGGCCAGAAGCTTCTGGTCCGGATTGCCCTTGTGGATGGCGTCGAAGACCTTCTGGATGGCCTGCGCTTCCCCGTCAGCACGGAGGATTGCCGCTTTGGCGTCACCTTCAGCTGCCAGGATCGAGGCCTGCCGCTGGCCCTCAGCGGTCAGGATGGCCGACTGCTTGGTTCCCTCGGCAGTCAGGATGGCCGCACGCCGGTCGCGCTCGGCACGCATCTGCTTCTCCATCGAGTCCTGGATGGAGTGGGGCGGATCGATGGCCTTCAGTTCCACACGGGAGACCCGGATGCCCCACCGGCCGGTGGCTTCGTCCAGGACGCCGCGGAGCTGGCCGTTGATCTGGTCGCGGGAGGTGAGTGCCTCCTCCAGGTTCAGCCCGCCCACGACGTTACGCAAAGTGGTAGTGGTCAGTTGCTCAACGGCCTGGATGTAGTTGGCAATCTCGTAGGTGGCCGCGCGCGGATCAGTTACCTGGAAGTAGACCACGGTGTCGATGGAAACCACCAGGTTGTCCTCTGTGATGACGGGCTGCGGCGGGAACGAAACCACCTGCTCACGAAGATCCAGCAGGGGCAGGAGCCGGTCAACGAAAGGTATCAGGATGGTCAGTCCCGGATTGAGGGTCCTTTGGTATTTGCCCAGCCGTTCAACTACTCCCGCGCGGGCCTGCGGAACGATCCGGACCGCACGGACCAGAACGATAATCACAAACACGATCAGGACCACCAGCACTATGGCGAGTGCGGCTCCTCCTGCGTTATCCATACATCTCCTTTTTCCCCAATTGTTCAGGCTGTATCAGGACTTGCCGTCGGCTTCCGATGCCGCCGAGACGACGGCAGTGGCGCCGTCTATCGCGGCTACGACTACTTTTTGTCCGGCAGGAAGGACTCCCGCCGCAGAGCGTGCACTCCAGATGTCCCCGCCGATTTTCACCAGGCCGCTGTTGGACGAGACGGGTTCCATTACTACCGCCTGCTCGCCGATCAGGCGGTCCACGTTGGTCCGCTGCTCGGACGGCCCCTTCTTCAGGTGGGACAGGGCCACGGGCCGGACAAACGCAATCATGAGCAGGGAGACGACGCAGAAAACCACGATCTGCAGCCAGGGGTCCGCGCCGGCGAAGTCCGCCACCATGGCGGCGAGGGTACCTCCGCCGAGCATGATGAAAAAAAGGTCAAGGGTGATCATCTCGATCACTGCAAAAGCGAGGAAAGCCGAGAGCCACAGTGCCCACCAGTTTTCGCCCAACCATTCGAACATCATGCTCCCCCTTCGCTACGGGAGACCCCGTTTAGGGCCAGCCAGTAACTGTCCTTCCATCGTAGTGCTGGCGTCCGCCTTATGGGGGGCACTGCACTTTTGTGGGGGGATAGTGGCCAAGTCGTTACGCTGGCGAGGGTTCCGCGGGCCGGAACACAGTGAGGCGGAACCTTGCCTCGGTCTGGATTGTCTCGGGCTGGCTTTCAAGCCGGCCGGCGATGGCACCGAGGTCAAGGTGGTGCCCTGCGGGTCCCATGAAGGCAAGGCCGGCTGCTTCCTTGCGGGTCAGCGATAAAGGAATATCGATGTCGAGGGTTTCCGCGACCGTGAAATGGGGGGCCATCGCCGAGGCCAGCCGACTGTCCTTGTCTTCTTCGATTCCGAGCATGCCCGTGATGCGGGCAATGGAGCCGAGGTGCCCGGAGCGTGGCGTGACCACCACCAGCCGGCCTGTTGGCCGCAGCACACGGGCGAATTCCGGGGCATTGCGCGGCGCGAAAATGACCGTGATGGCGTCCACCGAGTTGCCGGCCACTGGCAGGGGCTGCCACACGTCCCAGACCAGGTTCAGTGCCTCGCTGTTGAGCCGGGCAGCACGCCGAAGGGCGAACTTGGAAATGTCCATGCCCACGGCGGCCACAGTCCGGCCTTCTGCCGCCGCGTGATCCAGCAGGCCCCGCAGGTAGTGTCCGGTTCCGGTTCCCGAGTCCAGGACGACGGCGGGTTCACTGGACAGGAAGGGAACGACGGCGGCCGCTACAGCATCTGCGAGGGGCCGATAATGCCCGCTCCCCAGGAAGTTGAACCGGGCGTCCACCATCCCGGCGGTATCAGCCTCGAAGGCGGTGCCTTTGCCCACGAGCAGGTTGTAATAGCCCTGGCGGGCTGCATCGAAGCTGTGCCCGGAGCCGCAGGCAAGGCGGGTCTGCCCCGAGGCATCCGGTCCCACCCGCTCCAACGGCTGGGAACACACTGGACACAGCAGCGGGAGGTCCGCGGGGGAAGGCATAGGCTCTATCTTAGGGCTGTCTACGGGCTGCCCGGCGGGCGGAGTCAAGGGTGCTGCGCCTGGCTGCCTTCGCCGTACCTGTGTCAGCCGTACCTTGATCAGGAGAGGGCGACGGGGCCGTCACCGAACCCAAGCCCCTCACGCGCCTTGCCGATTCCGGGCTCCGCCCAGCGGGCGGCGTACTCGGCGTTGCTGCTGAGCGAACGCAACTGGGCACGGTCAACGTAGAGAACGCCGTTCAGATGGTCTGTCTCGTGCTGCACGATCCGGGCCTGCCAGCCCGAAAATTCCCTCTGTACCCGTGAGCCATCCGGCGCCTGGAATTCCAGCAGGACTTTTTCGGGCCGGGCAACCACTGCCTGCAGTCCGTTCAGGGAGAGGCACCCCTCGTAAAAGGACGCCTGTTCCGTGCCCAGTGGGGTGTACCGGGGGTTCAGGAGCGCCATGAACTCAAGGGGACTCCGCTCCCGCAGCGCTGCCGCCTCGGGGTCGACGTCGTACTGGTCCTCAATGACGGCGAGCTGGAGTGGTATGCCGAGCTGCGGTGCTGCCAGCCCCACGCCCGGAGCCTCATGCATCACCTGCCGCATGAGTTCGATGAGCCGGTCCAGCTGATCGGGGGACAGCTGTCCGTCACAAGCGGCGGCGCGCTGGCGCAGGGCGGGGTGGCCGGCCTGGACGATGGGCGGCAGCGTGCCCGCTGACAGGAGCCGCTCCACAGCTTCACTGATCTGTTCGTCGCTGAGGGTGGTTTCCGGCGGATTGTGGTTCATGCTGAAAAGCCTACTGGCGGTGAGGGATCCTGCCGGCCGGCCTGGGCTAGTGTCTTTTCCATGGCTGAACACCACTCCGTGAGTACCCCTGCCCTGGACTGCGTCCTGGGATTCATCCGTGTCCTGGAAGCAGGCGGAGGATCTGCTGGGATCCGGCCTTTCCTGGCGGAGTCCTTCGTGCTGGTCGAAGCGCCGCACCTCCTGGCGCCGGAGGGTTCCACCCGGAAGCTGGCCTCTGTCCTTGCCGGTGCTGACCAGAGCTCGGAGGTGGTGTCGGACCAGGTGTTCAGCATCAGGCGCACCACCTGTGAAGGCGGGAGGGTGGCGGTGGAGGCGGACTGGTCGGCAACAGTCCTGCTGGACCTGCCGTACTGGGACAGGGGAGAGACCATCCGCGCCAGGACGTCGTCGGTCTTCGAGGTCAGGGACGGCAGGATTGTGAGCCAGGACAGCTACGACTGCTACTTTCGGGATGGTTCCTGACCGGCATGCGCTTCCGGCGTTCGTGGCGGTTGCATGGTGAAGCGCCTGGCCGTCCACCGGTTAATGGCCGGAACCGAAGCGGCGGCGCCAATGGCCAGGTTCCGCAGCTGCAGGAAAGGTGACTGCAGGGGACGGCCCAGCATCATGTTGATTTCGGACTGGCGCCTGGCAACGACGGCGGCACGCAGCTGTTTGACCTCGAACTTCTTCAGTGCCCCTTCCACGGGATCTCCCGCCACGCCCCGGCGGATCAGGGGCGAAAGGGCCCGGGCAGTCATCCAGCCAAGGTTCATGCCCTGGCCGCCGATGGGGCTGATTTCGTGCGCAGCGTCCCCGATCAGCAGCGCCCGTCCCGCCACGGTGCTACGGGCCAGCGTGGACCGTACGCTGAATGCGCTCAGCATGGTGTTGGTCTCCACATCCGGCAGGATTCCCGTCCGCTGCAGCACCAGGCCGGCCAATCGATGGGCGTCTGCTGCCTCCGCCGGCTTGCCGAGCCGTACCACCCACCGCCGCAGACCGCCCGGGAGCGGGAATGACTCCACGATTCCCTCGGATTCAAGGAACAGGACTGCCATCTGCCCGTGGTGTCCGGAGTCCGCGAAGTCGCCCATCAGGTAATGGTCCGGATAGGCCTTGGTGCAGACGGGCACGCCAAGCACCTTGCGCAGGTGCGACCTCGCGCCGTCGGCGGCGACCACAAAGGACGCCGTGAAATGGCGCTGACCCTCCCCTCCGGCAGAAGGTTCGACGACGACGGCGGTCCTTGCGCCGTCGTCGTGCAGTCCTGTGACTTTTACGCCCCTGACGATGGCCTCGCTGTCGAGGGCACGGACGCGATCCTCCAGGAGCTGTTCTGTCCGGTTCTGGGGGAGGGCCAGCACGAACGGGAAGGCCTCCGAAACGCCGTCGAAAGACATGGTCCCTACCGTTTTTCCGCCGCTGACCGCAAGGCCTGTTCGGATCGGCACCCCCTCCTGCACCATGGCGGCGGCCAGCTGTACCTGGTCCAGCGCGTGGAGGGCAGGCGGGTGGATTCCGATGGCGCGGGTATGGATGTTCCGTTCAGTCCTCTGTTCGAGGATCCGGACCGAGACCCCCTCCTGGAGAAGTGCAGCGGCCAGGTACAGGCCCACCGGTCCGCCGCCAACGATCACCACATCTGTGGCCATGTCAGTTCCCCTGGTATTCGAGGACCTGGTGGAACGCGCTGCCGGACCGGACCGCCCAGCCCGGGGGAGCGAGGGCCTGTAGTTCCCCGCGCGTATAGCTCCGGCGGATGGAGGTCAGCCCGTCCGCGCGGATGAAGGAGTGGCGGAAAGGAAGTGCTGCAGCGCTGAACAGGGCGTAGGCGGCCGGACTGCGGCGGAGGTCGTTGTGGAGCGCCGCTTTCCGGGCAAGCGTTTCTGAGTGTGCCAGCAGCTCCTGCAGCTGGCCGGCATCAAGGTGGTGGAGGACATGGTTCGAGATCACGAAGTCGTACTGCCTGCCCTCCTGTACAAGGTCGGAGCTGTGGGCCTGCCGGAAACTGACACCGGGAACGGCAGGCCTGCGGAGGGCGAAGGCGGCGGCGCGGGAATCCGGATCAATGCCCGTGATGTGGAGTGTGAGCCGGTCGCGTGCGGCCCAGCGCGCCAGCATGGTGGCGAGGTCGCCGCCGCCCGAACCGATGTCCAGGAGCGTCGCCGGGCGGGAGGTGGCTGCAAGGAAGGGGCGCAGTTCCCGAACGTACAGCCGCCGCCATCCGGACAGCACGCGGTTAACCACGGCAAACTGCCTGTACGTATTGTCCAGGGCCTCAGGGTCGCAGTCGGGCAGGTCCATGATCTCCATGGCCCCGGCGTCGCGCTGCCGCAGCAGGAAGTCCACTGGGTTCAGGCCACCGGAGCTTCCAACGCCAGCCGCTCCTGCCCGTTGTGCTCTTCCGGTACAGGGCGCGGGGCCTGCCGTAGTTTGGTGAACAGCGCGGTTTCCACCGTGAGCCCCGGACCGAATGCCATGGAGCAGATCCGTTCGTCTCCCGGCTCGGGGGCCTGTTCCAGGATGCGTTTGATGACAAAGAGGACTGTGGCGCTGCTCATGTTCCCGTAGTTCCTGAGGATTTCGCGGGCCGGGACCAGCTGTTCTTCCGTCAGGCCGAGGCGGGATTCGACCTTGTCCAGGATGCTCCGGCCACCCGGGTGGATGGCCCAATGGCGGATGGAGGAGTAGGGGAGTGCCGCGAGTTGCGGCTCCCGGGCCAGGAGCGGCCGGAGCGCACCAACGATGTGGTCATCAATGATGTGCGGAACGTAATTGCCCAGGACCATTTCGAATCCGTTGTCGCCGATGTTCCATGCCATGGAGTCTTCACCGACGGGAGTAAGGACGGTTTCGAAGTGATCCAGTTGCAGCAGGGCATTTTCCTCCGTGCCCGGCCTGGCTGTCACGACGGCGGCCGCGGCGCCGTCGGCGAACAGCGCCGATCCCATGATGGTGTCCGGATCGTTGGAGGTGCGCACGTGCAGCGAGCACAGTTCCGCGCAGACAACCAGGACTACCGCGGTGGGGTCGGCCTCGCAAAACAACTTGGCGGCCCGGAGGGCTGGAAAGGCCGCATAACAGCCCATGAAGCCGAGGTGGTAACGCTGGACGGCAGGATCCAGGCCGAGTTCCCGCACGATTTTGTAGTCAGGCCCGGGGTTGAAGAATCCGGTGCAGGAGACGGTTACCAGATGAGTTATGTCAAGTAAATCGAGTTCCGGGCAGGCCTCGACGGCGCGGCGGGCGGCGGCGACGAACAGTTTGGTGGCCTCGCGGCCGAAGATCTCGTTGCGCACTTTGGTGCTGGGATTCAGCAGCAGGCCTGTGGCGGCATCGTAGAACTGCGGTTCCTCAGCCTGAAAATCGTTGGTCATTTCCTCAACGGCAGTAAACCGGGTGTCGATGGCCGCCGCGTCGAAGCATGTGCCCACCAGGCGCGAACCGAGCCGGGTCAGGCCGGGCTGCGCCGCGAAAACGTCCCGGGCCTCGGACTGGATCAACATTGTTTTCGGAACTGCAGTTTCAAGTGAACGCACGTAGACCGTCATTGGTTCATTCTTGGCGAGCGGCGGGATAAAGGCAACGGTGGTCAAGGCGCTGACCTGCGGACTTGTTTGAATGTTTTTGTGAGACGTCCCGGTGGCGGATCCGGCCGCTTCCGGACTGACTGACGCAACGCCGATAATCTACATTATGTAAAGTAGAAAGCTTGGAAGCGGGCTGAGAGGGTCCGCCCCAGGTCAATCGCCCTACCCCTGTTACTGCGCCTTGCGGCCCCCGACGGAACTCCTCCACGCGACGTGAGGTAACCAAACGGATACATGAAGGCGACGGCGCCGCCGTTCTGTCTCCGGACCGATGAATACCAGCTGATCTTGCCACAGCAATTTTTGGGCCACGGAGCAGTCCGTCCCAAGCGGGTGCACCCGGGTGTGGGACGCCGTCGAACAATCCGTGCAAAGTCGCCGCTCCCCCGCGGCGGCTTTGCCGTGGGAAGTGGTGGCGTGCACTCCGCATTCTGTTTGCTTCGGTCTGGTTGGTGCCGGCCGGTCTCAGAGGACCAGCGTCCGCGGAGTCACGGTGAGAATGATTCCAGCCTTGGCGCCGAGAAAGTCCTTCGCAAAATCCGGAACACCGATGTGCCCGCGCCAGCGGCCGGGAGTATTGTCCATGTCCCGTAACTGGTCTTTGTCCTCGGGATTCCAGTCGCGGACGGCTGAGGGAATGGTGCTGTTCCAGGCCGCCCATGCTCTGGGCAGCGGCCTGTCCTCGCCCGGAGGTTCGATGTCGACAACCAGGGTGTCCTGCCAGTCCTCTGTTTGCTCCAAATGGTCATCAAAGAAGAAGTGTCCCTCCTTTTCCCTGATGGACATCAACCGCAGCATGAGCGCGTGACGGAGCCGGGGCACTTCCCTGCCGCCAACCCGTGGCCGCGGTGCTTTCGAGGAAAGGAAGGTGGTCAGCAGCGGCAACGGCGAGTCGATCGGGTCCCCTTCCTTCCAATGTTCGATCTGGACTGGACAGAAGTGGGCGGCGCTCTGTTCGTGGACCATAACGGGCAGCCCCCGAATGGCCAGGCCCACGTCAAGCTGGAACTCGACCTCAGGCGGGGCCGCTTTCCCAACAGTGAAACCTGCCAGCTCAACTTCGATCTTGAGGTCGCCGAAGAGGAAGCGCTGAAGGTTCTGGTATCCCTCTTCCGAATTGACGATGCCGTAACGGCCGCTGTGGCTTCGGTGCACCACGGCCAGCGGCGCACCCTGGACAGCAGCATTGTCTATCTGGACCAGGCCGTCGCTCCGGGCTCCAACCGCTTTGGACGAAAGGCCCAAAGCGACGTCATAATCGCCGGGATTGGAGCCTACAAGGCAGAACAGTTCATCCAGCGGAAAACCGTCGTCCGGCATCTGCGTTCCTACGAATGCCTTGCGCGTCAGTCGCCGCCTGAGCGCGGGCGGGGTGAGGTACTCATACATCCTGTCCGGTCCAAAAATGTCTGCCCCTTGAACACCAAGGACGTCACGGATTTTCTCAAGCAGGCCAAAGCCGACGGCGAAGCGGATTCCGCCATGCGGTGTGGCATAGGTGAACACCCGTGCCACGTATCTCGCCCCGGCGGCAGGATCGATCTTGCCCTCCGTGCCGGCAAGGGTTTCCGGTATGACGCGCTGCAACAGAGAGCGGCATATGAGTCCTCCCATCGAATGGGCAACCAGGAAGACTTTGGGGGCGCCGGTCTTCTCAAGCACAAGCTTGATGAGCTCAAACAGATCCCGTGCGGCGTCTTCGAAGGAGAACCTCTCCCCCTCCTCGCCGAAGGTGTCCGCGGAGTCATCATAAAAACGGTGGATCCATACAGATGCCGGGTTCACGGAGCCGGAATCCACGCCGTTCAGGAAGGCCCACTGGTCGCCGTGGACGGGGACCTCGTACTTGTGATCGGTGACAAGCCGCAGCATCGGGGACTCGAACTGGTGGAACTTTGCGCGTCCGTTGCCGTCGGCACGGACATGGACGGAGCCTTGGCTGAACCCGTAAAACGGATCATCCACTGCATTGTTAATAGCAGAGCCTGTCCCGGCAAAACCGCGGACATAAATCACCGGCAGCCTGCCATCATCGCCGGGGAATCCCATGCCTCGTCCCTCCTGCACCAAAGAACCCGAATCATTTTTCACTAAGAGGTGCTGGCTCCTGTTCTGGGCAAGTGGACCACTTGAGCCGTTACCGGGGCGTTACGGCGCTGCCCTTTTCCTTGCACCAGCGGCCTGCAGTCCGTGATAACGCGGCCGTAACGGCACCGCAGTGTACTGGTCTGAGGTGACCAGCTTTCGAGGAGCCAGCCATGGATGACCGAGTAGTCGTGAATGACCAGCCAGCTGGGCCCCACTGTGACGTAAAGCCCCAAACCCGTCCGGTTCTTCGCCCGGATCTGTCGACCCGCAGAGAGCGCCTCATCCGCCTGCTAAGGCTCAAATGGGTCAACGGCACCGTGCTCCACTACTGGTTCCTGGCCGCGCCTGCGCCACAAAAGGAAGCAGTCCGCAAAGCCTTCAAGGAGTGGAAGGATCTGGGCATCGGCCTGGAGTTTTCCGAAGTGGCAGACCGCAGCGAGGCGGAAGTCCGGATCGCCTTTGACCAGGGCGACGGCTCATGGTCGTACGTCGGGCGGGACGTCCTGGGCATTAGCGCCAAGGAGCCCACCATGAATTTCGGCTGGGATCTCACCGACGATTACGGCCGCACCACGGCCCTGCACGAGATCGGCCACACCCTGGGCCTGCCGCACGAACACCAGAACCCCTTCTCCGGCATCGTCTGGGACGAAGCAAAGGTGTACGAATACTTCGGCGGCGCGCCCAACCACTGGCCGCCGGAACAAACACTGCACAATGTCCTCCGGAAAATCGATACCAGTGAGGTCGACGGGTCCTCCTGGGACCCTGAGTCGGTCATGGAGTACTGGTTCCCCGCCGGCCTGATCAAGGAACCTGCCCGTTTCCAGTCGGGGCTTAATCCACCGGGAGGCCTGTCAACCGCGGACAAGGAGTGGGTGCGGAAGTTCTTTCCCGCCCTGCACCCCACACTGCCCGTTCTCCAGCCCTTTCAATCGGTACCACTGTCACTGGTCCCTGGCGGCCAGGCTGACTTTGCGCTGGAGCCCCAGGCCTCTCGCAATTACGAGATCAGCACTTTTGGTGCAGCCGATACCGTGCTGGTCCTGTTCGAGGAAGTGCAGGGCGAGTTGCGCTTCGTTGCCGGGGACGATGACAGCGGAGAAGACCGGAACTCACGGGTCTCCGCAAAGCTGTTCCAGGGCAGGCGGTACGTCGTGCGTATCCGCCTGTACTGGGCCGGCGAGTCCGGACAGACCGCAGTCATGCACTGGTGACCCCGCCGGCCATTCTTGCGCCAAAATTTCGGAAACGCGAGCCAACTCCTGATTTTCCTCCAGCAAGATCAGAACACCTGAACAGGCATCCCGCCGGGGAGAGCCAGCTTCAGGCGGTAATGGATGGGCCCGGGCACATGCACCGGCCCTCCCAGGCATTGAGCCCAACCCGGGGAGGCGTGACCGCGACGATGCAAGAGCACAGCTGGTCCGAGGCCGCTGGTGACTCCGGTGCAGATCCGGAAGTCCCCTCGACAGGCTTGTTGATCATCCGCACCTGGCACGAACCGGGCCATCCCCAGGGTTTCAGGGCAAGAATTACCTACGGACAGACAGCCGGAAGGCACCAAGATACTGTGTCCACTGCTGACCCGGCAGAAGTACTAAAAGTTGTTAAGCGCTGGCTGGCCGCCCAGCCAGGAGTCACCGGCCGGAACTAGGCGCTCCTTCACACCGCGTTGCTGCCGTTCAAGGATGGCGGCAAGGAGCTCCCTCACCGGCTCCGCGGGCAGGAGCCCCATGTCTTCCTGCAGTTGCTGGCGGTACCGCTCATAGGCCCGCAACGCGGCCGCGGGATTACCTCGCTGCAGTTCGGCCCGAATCAGCAGCCTGACGGCATTCTCATAGAGCGGTTCGATGCCCACAGCCTCCTCAGCTGCTGCCCCAGCTGTCCCGGAATCGCCCAGGGAGAGTGACCTTGCGGCGATATCCGTGAAGATTCGCAGCCTGTCCTGCTGCAGCCGGCTTTGTTCAAAAACCACCCAGTCCTCATACCAGCCGGGAAGCAGTTGTGCGTCACGCAGCTCGTCCAGCAGGGAGGCGGTGCCCGCCTCGATGCCGGCTTGGCCCAACACCCGCGCGTGTTCCCGGACCCGGTCCAGATCGACCTCAACCTGGTCGCTCAGGGACAGCAGCCTTCCTTCGTTGACGATCAGGCCCGGCACCTGCCGGGACGTTAGGTGTACGCTGACCCGCAGGCTTTCCAAGGCTTTGGAATCGGGATACTCGGGCCACAGCAGCCCTACGAGATAGCTGCGGAGACGTGGGCCCTTGATGGCAAGGGCTGCGATGAGCCGCTGCTGCCGTGTTGCGACGTGGACGACAACGCCGTCCCGGCGTAGGCGCCAGGACCCGAGCAGGTCCAGTTTCAATTCTCCATAGCCGTCGTCGTCCATGGGAACCTGATTTCGGTTCAACTAAATGTGGTGGTCAGTAGAACTGAGGATCCTCATTTCGATTGCCCTTGTCAATGTGTTCGGTCCTCTTTCCATGAGGGGAGAGAGGGCTATCGGTATGGCTCCCGGCCAGGGATGGCCATGCGCGCACCTTGGGACCTTCGGCTCTGCCTGCTGCAGCAGCAACGCTTCATGCTGAAAGTCCGTGCAACGGCATGGGATGTCCCTGAAGCAGCGTGACCAGGCAGGCGGCAAGGACCTGGGCCCGATACTGCGCGGTGCCAGTACGCGTAATCCGGTCCTGCTGTTCCTGGCCGGCGGCCCTGGCGGGTCTGACTCGTCGCCTACATGCGGGACACCGTGCTTGCCGGCACATCATGACGACCTCCTGCGCGGGCAGGTGAAACGCAGCTGAACGGGGTCAGCCCTTGGATCCGATCCCGGCCCCTACGAGCGCTCCGACGCCAAGACCGAGTGCAAAACCAAGGACCGGGCTGTCGAAGACAGCCAATCCAAGGGTGATGCCCACCGCGGCGCCAAGCAGGGAGCAGATCCAGAGGGGCTTGTTCACAGGGATCCTTTTGTCATTGCCGCACCGGCGTCAGCCGTCATAAGCCCTTTGGAGTTCCGCGAGGTCCAGCTTCCGCATACCCAGCATGGCCTGCATCGCCCGCTGAGATCCGTGGGGGTCGGGGCCGGCGATCAGCGAGGGCAGGATCGCCGGGACAATCTGCCAGGACACTCCAAAGCGGTCCTTCAACCAGCCGCACTGGCTTTCCGAGCCGCCTTCGGTGAGTGCTTCCCAGTACCGGTCCACCGAGGACTGGTCCTCGCAATCCACCACGAACGAAACAGCTTCCGTAAAGCTCGAGCCCCGCGCACCGTCCAGCGCAGTGAATCCTCGTCCTTCAAGTTCAAAGTCGACGGCGATTGCCTCACCAGCCACACCCGGCCCGCCCTCCCCGAAGCGCGACACGTCGAGGATCCTCGAATCGTCGAAAACTGAGGTGTAGAACTCTGCCGCTTCTTCCGCCTGGTTCTCGAACCAGAGGCAGGTACCGATTTTCCGTGGCATCCATGGCTCCCTTCCGGCTCGAGCCTAACGCCGCATTCCACACCGCACAACGGCTGGCATTAGGCTCGAATCCATGAGTTCCCGCGCTGTGAAATCGATAAAGCCGCCCTCCCTGCCCCTGCTGCTGGGAGCCGCAGCAGCCGACGCCGTCCTGATACTGGTGTTCGCCGCGGTGGGACGCGATGCACACCAGCGCGGCGATATTCTGACCGGCGTCCTGCTGACGGCATGGCCGTTCCTCGCGGGCGCGGCCCTGGGGTGGCTGGTGGCCAGGGCCTGGCGGGACCCGTTGTCGGTGCGCCGGGCCGGGCTCGCCGTCTGGCTCGGCAGCGTCGCGGGCGGGATGGCACTGAGGGCCGTGACGGGGCAGACCGTAGTGCTCCCGTTCGTCATCGTTGCATCGCTCAGCCTTGGGGTTTTGCTGGTCGGCTACCGCCTGCTGCTTGCCGGCGCCAGGCGCCGCCGCCGGGCGTGAGCGGCCGGACGCGGTGCGCTCCATCAGCACCCCGGTGCTGATGTAATAGGCTGGCAGCAGAAGCCGGCCGGGCACTGCCACGGCGCAACAGATCCGAAAGGGTTCAACGTGATCACCGCATTCGTCCTGATCAAGACCGACGCTGCCCGCATCCCCGAGACAGCCGAGGAGATCTCGGCGATTGAGGGCATCAGCGAGGTATACTCCGTCACCGGCGAATGGGACCTTATTGCCGTCGCCCGCGTCCATCGGCACGAGGACCTGGCCGATGTCATTGCAGACCGGCTCTCGAAAGTGCCGGCAGTCGTCCACACCACGACGCATATTGCTTTTCGCGCCTACTCCCAGCATGACCTGGACGCGGCGTTTTCCCTCGGCTTCGAGCAGTAGGCAAGCCGCCCTCAGCGGGCTGTAAGGGAAACCCACTTCTCCAGGACAGCTGCGGCGGCGCCGGAATCAATCGATTCGGCTGCGCGGGCAAAGGCCGTCTTCATCCGGTCCAGGAAGGGCCCGTCGGCGTTTTGGTCAAAGGCCACCAGTCCAGCAGCAGCGTTAAGTAAAACGGCATCCCGGGCGGGGCCTTCCTTGCCCGCAAGGACGGCCCGGACAACCGCCGCATTCACTTCCGCGTTGCCGCCGCGAAGCTGCTCCACCGTTGCCAGGCCGATGCCAAGGTCCTGGGGCGAGAAAGTCATTTCGCTCACGGCCCCGCCCCGGATCTCCCAGACGGTGGACGGCCCGGTGGTGGTGAGCTCATCGAGGCCGTCATTGCCACGGAAGACCAGTCCCCTGCTCCCCCGCTGTGCCAGGACGCCCGCCACCAGCGGCGCCATCCTGGCGTTTGCGACGCCGACAGCCGAGGCCTGTACTTTGGCCGGGTTGGTGAGGGGGCCGAGGAAGTTGAACGCCGTCGGAACAGCCAGTTCCCGCCTGGGGACCGCGGTGTGACGGAACGACGGATGGAACACCTGCGCAAAGCAGAAGGTAATCCCCGCCTCCTCAGCGTTGCGGGCAACCTCCTCGATGGTCAGGTCCAGCCGGACACCCAGGGCTTCCAGCACGTCGGCAGAACCGGACGACGACGACGCCGCCCGGTTGCCGTGCTTGACCACCTTGGCGCCGGCGCCCGCAGCGACAAGGGCTGCCATTGTGGAGATATTTACCGTGTTCAGCTGGTCTCCGCCGGTGCCCACAATGTCGAGTTTCTCGCCCGAAATGCTGATCGGGTTTGCGTGGGAAAGCATGGCATCCACCAGGCCGGAGAGTTCGTCCACCGTCTCACCCTTGGCGCTGAGGGCTACGAGGAATCCTGCGATCTGCGCCGGCGTGGCCTCCCCGGACATGATGGTGTCCATCGCCCAGGACGTATTGTCAGCCGTAAGGTCCGCCCCGCTGATCAGTGCCGAGATCAGGCGGGGCCAAGAGTTGCCGGACGGTGCGGAAGCCTGTGAAGTCACCTCCTGATGCTATCGAGCGTTGGCGGGGACTGACCAATATGAACCCCTGCGGGAACTTTTCCGCGCGAATTCGCGTCTTTGTAGAAAAAGTCCCCCAAAAAGGCGGTTTGCGTTGGGCAGCACGGACTTTTACAGACATAATGTCTATGTGACATCTGCGACCCATGCCCCCAGTACCCCGGCGCACCCCACGCTGAACCGCCCCAACATGGTTTCCGTTGGAACCGTTGTGTGGCTGTCGAGTGAGTTGATGTTCTTCGCCGGTCTCTTCGCCATGTACTTCACACTGCGCTCCACAAGCGCACAGATGTGGGCGGACGAGACAGCCAAGCTCAACTTCCCCTTCGCGCTTGCCAACACGATCGTCCTCGTGGCCAGTTCCTTTACTTGCCAGATGGGCGTCTTCGCTGCCGAGCGCCTGCAGCCGCGACGGACCGGGGGTGTGTTCCAGTTCTCCCGTTGGGGTATGAACGAATGGTTCACCCTGACTTTCCTCATGGGTGCCTTCTTCGTCGCCGGCCAGGCCACCGAATACGCGATGTTGGTTTCTGAGCACGTATCGCTCTCCTCCAACGCCTACGGTTCCGCCTTCTACATGACCACCGGCTTCCACGGCCTGCACGTTATCGGCGGGCTCGTCGCCTTCCTGCTCATCATGGGCCGGTCTTTCGCCGCAAAGAAGTTCGGGCATTTCGAAGCGACTTCGGCGATTGTCACCTCGTACTACTGGCACTTCGTGGATGTCGTGTGGATCGGCCTCTTCCTGGTCATCTACGTACTCAAGTAGCCAGCTTTGATTCTTTTTCTACAAGAGGCAGAATTTCAGGTAGCGGCTCCCGGAGCCGGCGCAGGATCGAATAAAGGAACCACCACGTGAAGGCACTCTCACAAAAGCGGCGTCACCCACTTGCAGCAATAGCGCTGCTCCTGATGGGGCTCCTCATCACGGGTGGGCTCTACGCCGTAGCTACCACCGTCAACGAGGCCAAGGCTTCCACCACCTCCTACAGCGCCGATGACGTTGAAGAGGGCGGCAAGCTCTTCGCCGCCAACTGCGCCACGTGCCACGGCATGGGTGCCAGCGGCACCGACGCCGGTCCGTCGCTGGTTGGTGTTGGAGCAGCCTCTGTTGACTTCCAGGTGGGCACCGGCCGCATGCCGATGCAGATGAACGGTCCCCAGGCGATGAAGAAGCCGGTCCAGTTCAACGACGAGCAGACCAACCAGCTCGCAGCGTATGTTGCTTCCCTGGGCGCAGGCCCGGCGATTCCTGAAGAAGGCCTGCTTGACGAAGGCGGCGACGCCGCTGCCGGTGGCGAGCTCTTCCGCGTGAACTGCGCCATGTGCCACAACGCCGCCGCTGCCGGTGGCGCCCTGACCCGCGGTAAGTTTGCACCCGCCCTCGCAGATGTATCGGGCAAGCACATTTACGAGGCCATGGTGACGGGTCCCCAGAACATGCCCGTGTTCAGCGACTCCAACATCACCCCCGAAGACAAGCGCGACATCATCACCTTCCTGAAGCAGATCGAGACCACCGGTTCACCCGGCGGTGCCGACCTTGGCTCGTTGGGGCCTGTAGCTGAAGGCCTGTTTGTATGGGTTGCCGGCCTTGGCGTCATCATTGCTTTCACGATTTGGTTGACCTCCCGGACATCCTGACATCCGCGCCACCGCACACTTCTGCTGATCAGTCAGCAGCTTGATATTAGAAACTAACCCGGTATCCGCCGGGACGAGAGAAGGATGAGGCGAATTATGGGCAACCATAGTGACGGCAGTCCGAACCACTCGGGCACCGTAGCTACGGCTGGTCAGAATGAGGTGGAGAAGTTCCAGGATCCTGGAATTCCTCCGCACCGTTTGCGCCTGGCTGACACGGACCCGAAGGCCGCAAAGCGGGCAGAACGGCAGGTCGCCTTACTATTTGGCATCTCTGTTGTTGGAACCCTGATCTTCCTGGTGGCGTACTTCGCCATTGACCTGGGAGCCGAAGACTCGAGCATTGCAACCATCAGGCTCCAGAACATGCTGCTGGGGCTGGGAACCGCGTTCGCGATGCTCGGCATCGGCACCGGCATCGTCCACTGGGCCAAGGCCCTGATGCCTGACCACGAAGTTTCCGAGGAACGCCACGCGATCCGCTATGAGGAGGACCGCCAAGCGGCTGTCCGCATCGTTGACGACATCGTTGAGGAGACGGGCATCAAGCGCCGTCCGCTGATCCGGAACACGCTCCTGGGTGCGGTTGCCCTTGCACCGCTGCCGGCAGTCGCCATCTTCGGTGACCTCGGTCCGCGTCCCGACGACAAGCTTGCCCACACCTTGTGGGCACCCCAGGAGGGGAAGCTCAAGAGGCTGGCCCGCGACCCCGACGGAACGCCGATCAAGGCATCCGACGTCACCATCGGTTCGGCGTTCCACGTCATCCCCGAAGGCCTCAACGACCTCCACGAGGGGAAGCTCAACGAAAAGGCCAAGGCCGTTGTGCTGCTCATGCGCCTTGACCCGGCATCCCTGAACCCGTCCGAGGGCCGCGAGGACTGGGGCTACAACGGAATCGTTGCCTACTCCAAGATCTGTACCCATGTCGGTTGCCCCGTTGCTCTGTATGAGCAGCAGACGCACCACCTGCTGTGCCCGTGCCACCAGTCCACCTTCGACCTCACTCAAGAGTGCAAGGTGATTTTCGGCCCGGCCAGCCGGCCTCTCCCCCAGCTGCCCATCGCGGTTGATGACGAGGGCTACTTGGTCGCCACCAGCGACTTCAAAGAACCTGTAGGACCAAGTTACTGGGAGCGTGATATGCATGAGCGCAGCATCGACAGCTGAGCCCGCTTTCGTCGCCAAAACCAAGACAGGCCGGGTTACCGACTTTGTCGACCAGCGTGTTGGCGGTTCCGGAATCCTCCGCGAATTCGGCCGTAAAGTCTTCCCTGACCACTGGTCCTTTATGTTCGGCGAAGTGGCGCTGTACTCCTTCGTCATCCTCCTGCTTTCCGGTACGTTCCTGACGTTCTTCTTTGATCCGTCCATGGCGGAGACGCACTATGACGGTTCCTATGTGCCGTTGAAGGGCGTGGAGATGTCCGTGGCGTACAGCTCGTCGCTGGATATTTCCTTCGACATCCGTGGCGGCCTGTTCATGCGCCAGGTCCACCACTGGGCGGCCCTTCTGTTCGTGGCCTCCATCGCCGTACACATGCTCAGGGTCTTCTTCACAGGAGCTTTCCGCAAGCCCCGGGAAATGAACTGGGTTGTGGGCAGCGTACTGCTCATCCTGGCCATGGCTGCCGGCTTCACCGGCTACTCCCTCCCGGATGACCTGCTCTCCGGCAACGGCCTGCGGATCATCGATGGTGTCATCAAGTCCATCCCGGTCATCGGTACCTACATCTCGTTCTTCCTCTTCGGCGGCGAGTTCCCGGGTACCGCGGTCATCGGACGGCTCTACATGCTGCACATCCTGCTGGTGCCGGCCCTGATCCTGCTGATGATCGTCCTCCACCTCTTCATGGTGGTGGTCCACAAGCACACTCAGTACCCCGGCCCGGGCCGCAACGACAACAACGTCGTGGGCTACCCGCTCGGACCTGTCTACGCTGCCAAAGCCGGTGGATTCTTCTTCATTGTGTTTGGCGTCCTGGCGCTCATGGCAGGCTTCTTCACGATCAACCCGATCTGGAACTACGGCCCCTACGATCCCTCCCCTGTCTCCGCCGGTACCCAGCCTGACTGGTACATCGGATTCGTGGACGGCGCCCTGCGCCTGATGCCGGGTACCTTCGGGGATTGGCAGGTGGAGCAGACATGGCTTGGCTTCGTCTTCTCGTTCAACGTCCTGCTGCCCGCTCTGGTACCGGCCGGAATCCTGTTCACCGTGATGTTCATGTACCCGTGGATTGAACGCTGGATCACCAAGGATGACCGTGAGCACCACGTGCTGGACCGTCCCCGCAACGCCCCCACGCGGACTGCCATCGGCATGGCCGGCTTCGTTTGGTACTGCGTCATGTGGGCTGCGGCCGGCTCGGACCTCATTGCCACGCACTTCAGTGTTTCGCTCAACGACGTCACGTACTGGCTGCGGGCACTGTTCTTCATTGGCCCGATCATTGCCTTCGTCGTGACCAAGCGCGTCGCCCTGGCCCTTCAGCGGAAGGACCGCGAAATCGCACTTCACGGACGGGAAACTGGACGCATCGTCCGTCTCCCGCACGGCGAGTTCATCGAGGTGCACGCACCGCTGGACGAGTACAAGCGCTACAAGCTGGTCGGCTTCGAGTCCCCTGAGGTCCTCCCTGCCGTACCCAACGAACACGGAGTGGTGACCCGCAAGGAGAAGCGCCGCGCGTTCCTCTCCAAGTGGTTCTTCGAGGACCGCGTTGCCCCAGCCAGCCCCGCTGAGCTGGAAGCCGCCCACGGCCACGGCCACGGCCATGAGGCAGTCGAGGCGCAGGAATCAGCAAAGAGCCTGTCCCACTAGGTTGCGAAATCCACAATGAAGGCCCGGTCCACACGGACCGGGCCTTCATCTTTTTGAGCTCGTGCCGGAAGCGAGAACATGGTTCGGGTGTTCCCGCGACCGCCGGAGGCGCCTAATGGTTTCGGGCCCTGCGCGCACCGGGCCGCTGCAGCGGAACCCACAGCTTGTATCTGTCAGCGCGGTAGTAGGACACGGAGTAGTCCACCATCGCCCGGGCAACAAACGCATGGCGCTGGATTTTCAGCAGGGGTGACCCTACCTCCACATTCAGCAGGCGGGCGGTGGAGGGCGACGCTGCCGTAGCCTCTATCATGTCCTCGCCCCACTCCATCACCAGGCCGAACTGCTCACTCAGGACGTTGTAGAGCGACGTGGGTGGCTCCCCGTCCAGCAATCCAGGCACGCGGTGCGCAGGAATGAAGTTCTCGTCGACGCTCATCGGCTCACCGTCCGCCAGGAGCAGGCGCCGGAACCGTACCAGCGGCGTTCCCTCGTCCAACTGCAGTTCCCGCGCCAGGAACGCACTCGCAGCGATTTGCTCGAAGCTCAGTACCTTCGCGGCCGGAACCATGCCGCGCCGCTGCATCTCTTCGCTGTACGACGTCAATTTGACCTGGAGATCGAGCTTCGGCCTGCGGACGAAGGTCCCCAGGCCCACCACCCTCTCGATGACCTCCTCGCCAACCAGAGCGTCTATGGCCTGCCGGACAGTCATCCGTGCCAGGCCAAACCGCTCTGCAAGATCGCGCTCAGAGGGCAGGGCCGACCCGGGCGGACAGGACTGCGCAATGTAAGAACGCAGGATTTCACGGAGCTGGACATAGATCGCTGTTCCACTGGTCCGGTCGATGTCGCCGGTGATGGCTGCCGCGCTAGAAGCCATGGCGGGTCTCCCCTGCGTTAAAGTTCACCCTCCAATTTTAGGACAGGTCTAGACCAGTGCGGTCCACACGCCTGCCGCTTGGTGGAGCGGGAGGCCGGGCGGCTATATTTGTCAGGAAATGTCATCTGGCGGCGGTGGGCCGCCACAACAAAGGAGTCCCCTTGCCAGTACATAAGGCCGTGGTCAAAGCCTCGGTGGGGCTGCATGCCCGTCCCGCCGCCGTCTTCGTACGGGCTGTTACAGAAACAGGCCTGCCGGTGACCATCGGCAAGGACGGTGCCGGGCCCGTGGACGCACGCTCACTCCTCCAGGTGATGACGGCAGACTTCGAGCACGGCTGCGAGGTGGAGCTGGGCGTCAGCGATGCCGCGCTGGACGGCGCGCAGAGCCGCCAGGCCGCTGAGGAGGCACTCCGTGTACTCAGCGATCTCCTGGAGTCACAGGGCGCCGCCTGAGGCCTGCTGGAGACACTCAAAACAAAGACGTCGGGCCCCACCTTCCGGTGGGGCCCGACGTCTCTGTTTTCTGCTCGGGTGGTGCTAGTGCGCGTGGTCTCCGCGGCTGTACTCGTATACCCAGCCGATCAGCGCTACAACGGCCATGCCTGCGGCGATGTAGACGATCCAGAAGCCTACGGCAAGTCCCAGGAAGCCCGTAGCGCAGGCAAGTCCCAGGAACAGCGGCCACCAGCTCCAGGGGCTAAAGTGCCCCTGCTCGCCGGCACCCTCGTGGATCTCAGCGTCGCTGCGATCCTCAGGACGGAGGCCTACGCGCTTGCCGGTAAACCCGAGGTACCCACCGATCATGCCGGCGAGGCCGCCCACGAGCAGGATGCCCAGGATGCCGACCCACTCGCCCCAGTTCGTCAGGAAGCCGTACACCAGGGAGATCGGAACGAAGAAGAAAACTCCGGCACCAAAAATCCAGGATTCAATTTTCATTGTCAGTTGTCCCTCTGGTCGGCGTTTCCGAGCGTCTTGGCTGCGGGAGCGGGTGACTCAACGGTGTGGACCTGGCGAAGTTCAGGGTGGTGCAGGTCCAGCGCCGGCCGCTCAGAACGGATCCGGGGCAGCGAGGTGAAGTTGTGCCGCGGCGGCGGGCAGGACGTGGCCCATTCCAGCGAAGCACCGAAGCCCCACGGATCATCCACCTGCACCTTCTCGGCGCTGCGCCAGGTGATGTACACGTTCCAGAAGAACGGGATCAGCGATGCACCCAGGACAAACGAGGCAACCGTGGAGAACTGGTTCATCCAGGTGAAGTTGTCCTCCACCAGGTAGTCGGCGTAGCGGCGCGGCATGCCCTCAACACCCAGCCAGTGCTGGATCAGGAAGGTGCCGTGGAAGCCCAGGAACAGGAGCCAGAAGTGGATCTTGCCAAGGCGCTCGTTCAGCATCTTGCCGGTGAACTTGGGCCACCAGAAGTAGAACCCGGCGAACATCGCAAACACCACGGTCCCGAACACCACGTAGTGGAAGTGTGCCACCACGAAGTAGGAATCGGAGACATGGAAGTCCAGCGGCGGGGAGGCCAGGATGATGCCGGTCAGGCCGCCGAAGAGGAACGTGACCAGGAAGCCGATGCTCCAGAGCATGGGGGTCTCGAAGGTCAGCGAACCGCGCCACATGGTGCCGATCCAGTTGAAGAACTTCACGCCGGTGGGCACCGCGATCAGCATGGTCATGAACGCGAAGAACGGCAGCAGCACCGAGCCGGTGACGTACATGTGGTGGGCCCACACAGTCACGGACAGTGCGGCAATGGCGATGGTGGCGTAGACCAGGCCCTTGTAGCCGAAGATCGGCTTGCGGCTGAACACCGGGAAGATCTCGGACACGATGCCGAAGAACGGCAGGGCGATGATGTACACCTCGGGGTGGCCGAAGAACCAGAACAGGTGCTGCCAGAGGACTGCACCGCCGTTCTCCGGATCGAAGATGTGGGCACCGAAACGGCGGTCAGCGCCGAGCGCGAACAGGGCTGCGGCCAGCGGCGGGAAGGCCATCAGGACCAGGATGGCCGTGACGAGGATGTTCCAGGTGAAGATGGGCATCCGCCACATGGTCATGCCCGGGGCACGCATGCAGATAACGGTGGTGATGAAGTTGACCGCACCCAGGATGGTCCCGAAGCCGGACAGTGCCAGGCCGAACACCCAGAGGTCTCCGCCGATGCCGGGGCTGAAAGTGGTGTTGGACAGCGGCGCATAGGCAAACCAGCCAAAGGACGCTGCACCCTGAGGCGTGATGAAGCCGGACACCGCGATGGTGGAGCCGAAGAGGAAGAACCAGAAAGCCAGCGCATTCAGTCGCGGGAAGGCAACGTCAGGTGCGCCGATCTGCAGCGGCATGATGACATTCGCGAAGCCGGCAAAAAGCGGCGTAGCGAACATCAGCAGCATCACGGTGCCGTGCATCGTGAAGAGCTGGTTGTACTGCTCCTTGGTCTGCAGGATCTGCATGCCGGGCTCGAACAGCTCAGCGCGGATGAGCAGGGCCATCACGCCGCCAAGGCAGAAGAACACGAAGGACGAGATCAGGTACATGTACCCAATGGTCTTGTGGTCAGTGGAGGTGATCCAGTTGACGACGATGCGTCCCTTGGACTTCGGAACCACGGGAGCTTGAAGGGCTCCGGTGGGTGCGGATTGAGTGTACGTAGCCACGTCGCTCCCCTTACTTAATTTCGTTCACGTTCGGGTTGCGGTCGTACTCAACGCCGAGGAGACCCGTGTTGCCTGCTTCGCGCAGTTCGTCCATATGGGCCTGGAATTCGGATTCCGACACCACCTTGACGCGGAACAGCATTTCGGAGTGGTACTCGCCGCAAAGTTCGGCACACTTGCCGTCGTAGGTGCCCTCTTTAGTGGGGGTGAACCTGATGTAGTTGGTCTTGCCCGGGATCATGTCGCGCTTCTGCAGGAAGGCGGGAACCCAGAAGGAGTGGATGACGTCGCGTGCGTTGAGCTCGAGGTCAACGGACCTGTTCACCGGCAGGTACAGCGTGGGGAGCTGTTCCTTGTCGATGGTGTTTCCGGTGAGGTTGGTCTGCACGCCTGCTTCGTAGACGTCTTCTTCGATGACGTCGCCGGCCTTGTAGTTAAAGTCCCAGGCCCACTGCTTGCCGCGGACGTCGACAACGACGTCGGCGGGCTCTGAGCGGTTGTCGATCGCCTGCTGGTCGCGGTCGGTGAAGTAGAAGAACACCACAACCATGAACAGCGGAATGGTCAGGTAAAAGACTTCCAGGGGGAGGTTGAAACTGGTCTGCCGCGGGAACCCAACGGTGCCCTTGCGGCGGCGGTATGCGACCAGGCACCAGACGATCAGACCCCAGGTAATGATGCCCACAACCAGGGCGGCAATCCATGAGTTGACCCAGAGGTCCATGATGCGGTCGGTGTTGCTGGTGGTGCCACGTTCCGTGGGCAGCCACCCTTTCTCTACCTCTGGCGAACATCCGGTCAAAACCAACGCGCCGGCAATTGCCAAGCTTGTGATCGTTGTGATCGTTTTGCGTCGGCTGCCGGTTCGGTTCTGCGAACTCACAGACGGCCCTTCCTACTTGTTGCTGCTGTCCGGGAAGACTCGGCCGCCCCGGGCACACTAAAAGTTTTACTACTCGGTGTAGAGCTTACCGCTCCGCCGGGCGTTTCGCCCACATGTCGGCGCCGTGCCCCCGTACCGTTATTTTCGGCAGGTGGCCCGGCGCCGGCATCGGGCGAAATAACCGGCTTAGTGGAACGAATCCCCACAGGCGCAGGAGCCGCCGGCGTTGGGGTTGTCGATGGTGAACCCCTGCTTGGAGATGGTGTCCTCGAAGTCAATGGAGGCACCACTGAGGTAGGGAACGCTCATCTTGTCCACAACAACTTCGACGCCGTCGTAGTCCCGGACTGCGTCTCCGTCCAGGAGCCGCTCATCGAAGTACAGCTGGTAGATCAGCCCGGAGCAGCCGCCGGGCTGCACAGCAACCCGGAGGCGCAGGTCCGTACGGCCTTCCTGCTCCAGAAGGCTGCGTACCTTGCCTGCTGCGACGTCGGTCAGCTTGACCTCGTGGACGGGCAGTTCTTCACTGGCCGTGCTGGTGGTACCGGTGCTGTTCTCATTTGTTGCGGTGCTCATGGGCCTACCTTCTTAGGACGGTCTGGCGGCGCCGCGCTGGCGGCGCCTGCCCCTACGGTTTCGGTATGGGCTATAGCTACATGCTACGCGGGGCGGACGTGTAGCTCTAACTCCTGAGGTAACCATGGATGGTCCCCCCTTGTTCCCGGGGAAGCCCCAAATCCGGTCCTGGAGCGCTTCCCGGCAGCCGCCCCTCGGGTGGACCCTAAAGCCCCTGTTCGTTGATCCGGGCGAGGAGCAGCGCCTCGGCAAGGATGGCTTTGCGGAAGTCGCCAAGGTGCAGTGACTCATTGGCGCTGTGAGCCCGGGAGTCAGGATCTTCTACCCCTGTCACGAGGATATGCACGTCCGGGTACAGCTCCGTCAGGTCGGCGATGAAGGGGATGGAACCGCCAATGCCGGTCTCCACTGCCGGTACTCCCCAGGCCTCCCCCAGTGCCCACATCGCCAGCGAGGCCGCCGGCGAGGAGGTGTCCGTGAGGAACGGGTTTCCGCTCTCCCCCGGCGTGAAGGTCACCCGCGCACCGAACGGAGCGTTCGACTCCACATGCCTGCGCACGGCCTCCATCGTTTCTGCGGGAATCTGTCCAGGCGCCAGCCGAAGGCTGAACTTCGCCCGCGCGCGGGGCAGCAGCGTATTCGAGGCAGCGTCCACGGAAGGTGCGTCGAACCCGATGATGGACAGGGCGGGCTTGGTCCAGAGCCGCGAGGCGATACTCCCTGACCCGGCCAGCCGGACGCCGTCGAGCACTGATGCGTCAGCCCGGTAGTCCTCCTCCGGAAGGTCCACGGCGGCCGTGTCCCTTGCCAGCAGTCCTTCGATGGCAACATTCCCTTCGTCATCGTGGAGTGTGGCGATGAGACGGGACAGCAGGGTGGGTGCATCCAGCACGGGCCCGCCGTACATGCCCGAGTGGACGGCGTGCTCGAGGACCTGGACTTCGATGGTCCCGTCCACGAGGCCGCGCAGGCTGGTGGTCAAGGCGGGAATGCCCACTTTCCAGTTGCTCGAATCGGCGACCACGATGACATCGGCGCGGAGCAGTTCACGGTTTTCCTCCAGGAATGACCGGAAGGTGGGTGATCCTGCTTCTTCCTCGCCCTCAAAGAAGAACGTCACGCCGAGGCCAAGCGCGCTGCCGAGCACCTCCGAAACTGCCGCATAGGCGGCAACGTGTGCCATGATCCCGGCTTTGTCATCCGCTGCGCCCCGGCCGTACAGGCGCCCGTCCTTCTCGACGGCGGTGAATGGTTCGGTCTCCCACAGCCCGGGATCCCCGGTGGGCTGGACGTCGTGGTGGGCGTAGAGGAGGATCGTCGGCTTGCCCTCCATGGCGGGCCTGCGGGCGACGACGGCGGGACCTCCCGGAGTGCCGTCCGGTTTGTTGCAGGCAAGGATCTGCACGTTGTCCAGGCCGGCGCCGCGCAGCAGTTGCGCTACGGCTTCAGCACTGCGTTCCAAGGGCCCGCGGTCAAAGCTCGGCCATGCAATGCCGGGGATGGCGACCAGCTCTTTAAGCCGTTCAACAGTAAGGGCGAAGGACCTGTCGATGGCGGCACGGAGGTCCTCCGTCGACTTGTTTCCGGCGAAGCCCGGGAACGGGTGGGCACTGGGATTTTGCGGCGTAGCCGTGGGCGATGACGTCATGGCAAAAACATTACCCGCGTCACATGCCCCGCCGTGGGGCGCGGCGAGGGCCGGGCATCAAATCCGGGGCCCGCCGCAAGGTATTCTGTTCAGGTGTTCGGACGTAAAAAGGAAGCGCCCTCGGCGCAGCAAACAGTAGACCAACAGGCTGCAGAGGCGGCGGCGCGGGCCAACGGATTGAGCGGCAAGGGGGCCCCGACTCCCACCCGAAAGGCACAGGAAGCAGCCCGTAAGCGCCCGCTGGTCCCTGAGGACCGCAAGGCATCGAAAGCTGCCGAGCGCCAGGCCATCCAGGACCAGCGCCTCAAGATGCGCCAGGCGCTGGATACCGGCGACGAAAAGTTCCTGCCCTTGCGTGACAAGGGCCCGCAGAAACGCTTCGCCCGTGATTATGTTGACGCGCGCTTCAGCCTGGGCGAATACCTGATGTTCGGCGCCTTGGTGTTCGTCCTGGTGTCGTTGGTGGTCCCGGCATCCAGCGACATGATGATTTACGTCCTGGGCGGGTTTTGGGTAATGTTCCTGGCCGTCTTCGTGGACGTGTTCATCCTGTCCCGCCAGCTCCGCAAGCGGCTGACCGCCAAGTTCGGCGAGGTGGAGCGCGGAACCGTCTGGTACGGCTCCATGCGTTCGCTGCAGTTCCGCAAACTCCGCCTTCCCAAGCCCCAGGTCAAGCGCGGGCAATACCCCGCCTGACCGGCAATGGTCCAGTAAACGCGAAACCCCGGCGGTCGATCCGCCGGGGTTTCGCGTTTAAGAACGTGTGCGCTCAGGGAGCCGCGCTCTATCGGTCAGGACCGGCGCTTCTTCGCCAGTTCGCGGTTGATGCGTGCAGCCCAGAACGGCCCCTCGTAAAGGAAAGCCGTGTAGCCCTGGACCAGCGTTGCCCCGGCATCCAGCCTGTCCTGGACATCCTGCGCTGTTTCCACGCCGCCCACCGCCACCAGGGTGAGGGCGTCGCCGGTGACATCCTTCAGCCTGCGCAGCACCTGGAGTGAACGCTGCTTCAGCGGAGCGCCGGAGAGCCCTCCCGCACCGCACTTCTCCACCTGGTCCGCCGGCGAGGCCAAACCGTCCCGGGCGATGGTGGTGTTGGTGGCGATGATGCCGTCCAGCTTGAGATCCAGCGCAAGGCGGGCGACGTCGTCGATATCCTCGTCACTGAGGTCCGGCGCGATCTTCACAAGCAGGGGCACGTGGCGCCCGGCAGCCCGGTCAGCTTCTTCACCCACGGCGGCCAGCAGGGGCCGGAGCGACTCCACATCCTGCAGCAGGCGCAGTCCGGGAGTGTTGGGCGAACTCACGTTGACCACCAGGTAATCGGCGGCTGGCGCAAGGCTGCGGGCACTTACAAGATAGTCACCCACGGCGTCAGCCAGTTCCACTGCTTTGGTCTTGCCGATATTGACACCGATGACAGGGCGCACGTCCGGGTGCCGGCGCTGCAGGGCGGCACGGGCAGCCTTGAGGCGCGGGGCCACAGCGGTTGCGCCGTCGTTGTTGAACCCCATCCGGTTGATGACGGCGCGGTCCTGGACCAGGCGGAAGAGCCGCGGCTTCTCGTTGCCGGGCTGGGCCTGGCCGGTGATGGTACCCACCTCCACGTGGCCGAACCCGAGTTCGGCCAGCGCCTCGATGCCGTGCCCTTCCTTGTCGAATCCGGCAGCAAGCCCGAACGGGGACGGGAACGTTACGCCGAAAGCCGTCGTCTGGAGGGATGGTGCGGGCGCAGCCAGCTTTTCCAGGACCCTTCCCGCGCCGGAACGGTGCGCCAGCCTGATGGCCTTGAACCCGATTTTGTGGGCGCGCTCGGCGTCCATCCATGAAAAGGCAAGCCTGAAGAATGTGGGGTAAACGCGCATGCCTCTAGTTTTCCGCTTTGGAGGGCCCAGACCAAAATGAGCCGGCCGAACTGGGAGCGGATTAACATAAAGCCATGGAGTGGCAGCAGGACATCCTGGGCGAGGGCTTCGAGTCGCACGCCTTCCAGGCCACGGGTCCGGACGGCGTGGAACGCACGGCCACCCTTGTCCGCTTCCGTCCTGCCGTGGCTGCGTTGCCTTCCTCCCCCGGACGCCGCCGGGTGGTTCTTTTCCTCCATGGCTGGAGCGACTATTTCTTCAACGTGGATCTTGCCCGCTTCTGGTCAGCGGCCGGTTACCACTTCTACGCACTGGACATGCACAACCATGGCCGGAGCCTGCGGCCGGAAACCCCGGGCGGCTATGTGTCGGACCTTGGGGATTATGACGCCGAAATCGACACGGCATGCCGGCTGATCGCCCAGGACGGGGCAGACCTGTCCCTCACCCTCATGGGGCATTCGACAGGAGGGCTGGTGGCCGTGCTCTGGGCAAACCGGCATCCCGGCAGGGTGTCACGGCTGGTCCTCAACAGTCCTTGGCTGGAAATGCACGGCAGTTCACTGGTACGGCGTGCCACTGCGGGCATGGTGGGACCCGTGGCCCGGTTCCGGCCCGAAGCCGTGCTCCGGCTGCCGGAGCGTGGCTTTTACTGGCGGACCATCAGCAGCTCGGCCGACGGAGAATGGACGCTCGATGACCGCTACCGTCCCCCGATGGCTTTTCCCGTGCGGGCGGGCTGGCTCAGTGCCGTGCTGGCGGGGCATACGCGGGTGGCGCGGGGACTCAAAATCGAGGTCCCCATCCTTGTCCTGCTCTCCAGCGGCAGCGCCAACGGACTCTTCTGGTCGGAGGAGATGCGGCGGACGGATGCCGTCCTCGACGTCAATATCATTGCTGCCCGTGCCCTGGCCCTGGGCCGGACCGTCACCGTGGAGCGGATCGACGGCGCCCTGCACGACGTGTTCCTCTCCCCCGCCGCCGTGCGCGCCGACGCCTACGCCAGGCTTGCGCGCTGGCTCCGGGCCTATGGGGACGGTGAACCGGACCCATCCGGCAGCTGGGACAGCGAATGAGCGGCACACAGGTTGACAGGGACACGGACGAGGTTCTGTGGACCGCCGACATCCTGGGACGGCGCTTCGAACAGCGCGTCCTTCCCCTTGCCCCGGATGACGAGGGCGACGTCTGCGCGACGCTCGTCCGTTGCGGCACCACGCGTCCGGGGCCACTGCCGACGGCGGCGCAGCAGCCTGCGGTTAACGCGGTGCTGTACGTCCACGGCTGGGCGGACTATTTCTTCCAGGAGGAGCTTGCGGCGTACCTGACCGACGCCGGGTTCCCCTTTTACGCCGTGGACCTGCGCAAGTTCGGCCGCAGCCTGCGGCCCTGGCAGACGCCCGGGTTCACTGATGACCTGGCGGTCTATGACGAGGACCTCGCCGCCGCCCTCGCGGCCATCAGGGAAGACCTCGCCGAACTCCTGGGGCCGGGGGTTGAACCAACCGTCCACGTTCTGGCCCACTCATTGGGCGGGCTCATTACGGCGCTGTGGGCTGACCGGAACCCCACGGCACTGGGCACCCTGATCCTGAATGCGCCGTGGCTGGAACTGCAGGGCAGCAGTATCATCCGCACCATCGCCATGCACCTGGTGGATCCGCTGTCCAGGGCCGACCCCCGCCGTCCCTTGTGGCTCCCGGAGATGCCCGGCTACTGGCAAAGCGTCAGCAGAGAGGCCCACGGCGAATGGCACTTCGACCCCCGGTGGCGTCCCAGGGCATCATTTCCCATCAGGGCCGGCTGGGCCAAAGCGGTCCTTGCCGGCCATGCCGCGGTGGAGCGCAGACTGGACATCCGGGCCCCGGCGCTCGTCCTGCTGTCGAACCGTACGCGCATCCAGATCGAGTGGTCCGCCGAGATGATGGAAGCCGACGCCGTGATCGACGTCGAGGAAACAGCCCACCGTGCGCTGCGCCTGGGACGGCGGGTGGCAGTCTTCCGCTATCCCGGCGCCATCCACGACGTCTTCCTTTCCCGCCGCGGCGTACGGGAGGAGGCCTGCCGGGACCTGGCAGCGTGGCTCAGGGCTTACTCCGGCCGAATGGCGCCCCCTGCTTGACCCGCGGGCGCGTCGCCTGCGCAGCCTGGAGCCTGGGAACCCGCGGGCGCGGCCGCGTCCACGGCCCCGCCGTAGCGGCGGTCCCGCTGCGCGTACTCCTCCACTGCGGCCCAGAGCGTGCGCCGGTCGACGTCGGGCCACAGGGTGTCCATAAAGACGAACTCGGCGTAGGCGGACTGCCAGAGGAGGAAGTTGGACAGCCGCTGCTCCCCCGAGCTGCGGAGGAACAGGTCCACGTCCGGCAGGTCCGGCTCGTCGAGGTACTTCTGGATGGTCCGCTCTGTGATGGCACCGGGTTTGAGCCTGCCGGCGGCCACCTCGGCAGCGATGGCGGAGACGGCATCCGTGATCTCTGCCCGACCGCCGTAATTAACACACATGGTCAACGTGCAGGTGCTGTTGCCCGCCGTGAATTCCTCCGCCTCCTCAAGCTCCCGGATGACGGAACCCCACAACCGCGGCCGCCGGCCGGACCACCGCACCCGGACTCCCCATTCGTCGAGCTGGTTCCGTTGCCGGCGCAGCACATCCTTGTTAAATCCCATCAGGAAGCGGACTTCCTCCGGGGACCGGCGCCAGTTCTCGGTGGAAAAGGCATACACGCTGACGTACTCGATGCCCAGCTCGATGGCACCTGCCATCACATCCAGCAGCGCAGGCTCCCCGGCCTTGTGCCCTTCAATCCTCGGCAGGCCGCGCTGGTTGGCCCAGCGGCCATTGCCGTCCATCACAATCGCCACATGGCGGGGAATGAACTCAGCCGGGATGGAGGGCGCAACGGCCCCGGACGGGTGCGGGTACGGGGCAACCACCGGGTGGGTGCGCTTCCGGGACAAGGTGTTCTTTTTGCCGAGGGCCACTGTCAGCTACGCTCCACATGTTTGAGGGACTTCAGCACCCGTTCGAGGTGCCATTGCAGGTATGCGGCCACCAGGCCCGCGGCCTCTTTCCGGTGCACGGGAAGGGAACCGTCCGCCGTCGTCCAGTCACCGGTCAGCAGCGCCGCCAGCAGCACCACAGTCTCCGGCGCCGGAGCGGGCGAACCAGGGGGCCGGCATCCGCCGCAGACCATCCCTCCCAGGGGAGCCGAAAATGCCGTGTGGGGGCCCGGCAGGCCGCACCGGGCGCAGTCCGTGAAGCTGGGCGCCCAGCCGCCGGTGGCCAATGCCCGCAAAAGATAGGAATCGAGGATCAGTCCGGGAGCATGTTCATCCCTGCTGAGGGACGCCAGCGCGCCCACCAGAAGGTTGTACTGCGCTGTCCCGGCCTCGCCGTCCACGTCCGTCAGCTTCTCAGCTGTTTCGGTCATGGCGGCCGCCACCGTGTAACGGCCGTAGTCCGCGGCGATGTTCCCGCCGTAGGCGCCCTTGGCCACGGCCTGGGTCACGATGTCCAGGGTCTTGCCTGACACGAGCTGGAGGTCCGCCACCATAAACGGCTCGAGCCGCGCGCCGAACCGGCTGCTGGTGCGGCGGACTCCTTTGGCCACAGCCCGGACCTGGCCGTGGTGCTTGGTCAGCAGGGTGATGATCCGGTCTGCCTCGCCCAGCTTGTGGGTGCGCAGGACGACGGCGTCGTCCCGGTACGCGCGGGAGGCGAAAGAGTGTTGGGCCACGCCTTCTATCTTCCCATTCTTTGCCGGCACAGCCGTGCCGCGTGCTGCCGTGCCGGCGGAAGCTTCCGGCGGCACGGCAGTGCGATGCTCAGGCCTGGGCGTCCCGGATGGCGCGGTTCACGGCGGAGATGACTGCCTTCAGGGAGGACATGCTGGTGTTGGCGTCGATACCGACGCCCCAGAGCACCCGCTCCCCCACGGCGCATTCGACGTAGGCGGCTGCCATGGCGCTGCCGCCCTCGGAGAGGGCGTGTTCGCTGTAGTCGAGCACGCGGACATCCACTCCGTCTTCCCCCAGGATGCCCAGCAGCGCGGCGATGGGACCGTTGCCGGTGCCCGTACGGCTGACCTGCGCCCCGTCAATGGTGAGGGAGGCGTGCAGCGTCATGCCGCCGTCGTCGTCCGTTTCCGTCTTGACGGCACCCAGGGCATAGCGGCCCCACTGGCCGTCAGTCTTGCCCGAGGGCAGGTACTCGTCCTGAAAGACTTGCCACAGCTGGGCACCGCTGACTTCGCCGCCAACTGTGTCCGTACGCTTCTGGATGACGCCGGAGAATTCGATCTGGGCGCGGCGCGGCAGGTCCAGGCTGTGCTCGTTCTTGAGCAGGTACGCAACGCCGCCCTTGCCGGACTGGGAGTTGACCCGGATCACGGCCTCGTAGCTGCGGCCCAGATCCTTGGGGTCGACGGGCAGGTACGGGACCTGCCAGGTGAAGTCCGCAACGTCCTTGCCTGCGGCAGCTGCGTCCCGTTCGAGGGCTTCGAAGCCCTTCTTGATGGCGTCCTGGTGGGAGCCGGAGAACGCCGTGAACACGAGGTCGCCGCCGTACGGTGAACGCTCGGGGACGGGCAGCTGGTTGCAGTACTCCACGGTCCGGCGGACGTCGTCGATATTGGAAAAGTCGATCATGGGGTCGATGCCCTGGACGAACATGTTCAAGCCCAGCGTGACCAGGTCAACGTTGCCGGTCCGCTCGCCGTTGCCGAACAGGCAGCCTTCTATCCGGTCCGCCCCGGCCATGTAGCCCAGTTCGGCGGCGGCGACGCCGGTTCCTCGGTCGTTGTGGGGGTGCAGGGAGAGGATGATGCCTTCGCGCGGGTGCAGGTGGCGGCTCATCCACTCGATGGAGTCGGCGTAGATGTTGGGCGTTGCCATCTCCACGGTGGCGGGCAGGTTGATGATGACCTGGCGGTCCGCGGAGGCCTCGAAAACATCGGCGACGGCGTTGCATACCCGCACTGCGTACTCCAGTTCGGTCCCGGTGAAGGACTCCGGGGAGTACTCGTAGGTCACGTGCGTGTCCGCGAGGGTTTCCTCGTACTTCTTGCACAGCCGGGCGCCCTGGAGTGCAATGTCCAGGATTCCGTCCTCATCCTGGTTGAAGACCACGCGGCGCTGCAGCACGGACGTGGAGTTGTAGAGGTGGACGATGGCCTGCTTGGCACCCACCAGCGATTCGTACGTGCGCTCGATCAGGTGTTCACGGGCCTGGGTCAGGACCTGGATGGTGACGTCGTCCGGGATGTGGTTGCCCTCGATCAGCTGGCGGACGAAGTCGAAGTCCGTCTGCGAAGCGGAGGGGAATCCGACCTCGATCTCCTTGTAGCCCATCCGGACCAGCAGGTCGAACATCTTCATCTTGCGCGCCGGGCTCATCGGATCGATCAGTGCCTGGTTGCCGTCGCGCAGGTCCACCGCGCACCAGCGGGGGGCCTTGGTAATGACCTTGTCCGGCCAGGTGCGGTCCGGCAGTTCAACCTTGATCTGGTCCTGGAACGGCGTGTAGCGGTGGGCAGGCATTCCTGAGGGCTTCTGTGCGTTTCGCATTACTATCGGGGCCTTTTCTGTGGTTCTACGTTGAAAGGGTGGCCGGGCAACACAAACTCCGCAGCGAGGATGGGCCTTGCGCTAGATCGCTGAGGCCTCGCCGCGGCAGCTAAGAAGAAGGAGCTCTGCACGCACCTTTTGAGAGTAACACGGGTGCGTAAGATGAAAGGGCACTACCGTCAGTAAAGTCCACCATGCAGACGCCGCGCGCTGTTTTTCCTGCCGCCGCTCTCCATAAGAAGGAGTTTCAGTGCCCATTTCGGGGATCGACCTGTCCACCATTGATCACACGGTCCGGCCGCAGGATGACCTTTACCAGCACATCAACGGCGCATGGCTGAAGGCCACCGACATTCCCGATGACCGGCCGCTCGAGGGCACCTTCACCGCCCTCAGGGACGGTTCGGAGATCGCAGTCCGCGACATTATTGAAGAAGCCGCGGCCAAGGGCGGGGACGCCAGCGGGATTGAACGGAAAATCGGGGACCTCTACACCAGTTTCATGGACGAAGCCGCTGTTGAAGCGAAGGGCCTTGAACCGATCCGCCAGCGTCTTGCAGAGGTGTTCGCCACCACCTCCGTGGCGGACCTCGTGTCGTTGGCAGGCCGGCTCTTCCGTGCCGATGTTGGCGGTCTCTTCTACATCTACCCTGCTCCGGATGCGGGCAACCCCGACCGGATTGTCCTGTACACCGGGCAGGGCGGCCTCGGCCTGCCCGACGAGTCCTACTACCGGGACGATAAGTTCGCCCCGATGGTCACCGCGTATGCCGCGCACGTCAACACGATGCTCGGTTTGGCGGGCGTTGCCGATGCGGATGCAGCCGCCGGGCGTGTGGTTGCCCTGGAGACCAAGCTCGCGTCCCACCACTGGGACAACGTCACCCTTCGGGATCCGCAAAAGACCTACAACCTGAAGACTGCGGACGAGGCATCAGCGCTGTTCCCGCTGCTGGCCACCTGGTTCGAGGCCGCCGGTATAGATGCCGAAAAGCGGCAGGAGATCGTCATGAGCACTCCTCCGTTCTTCGACGGCGCCGCTGCCCTCCTTGCGTCCGAACCGCTGGCCCACTGGCAGGAATGGCTGGCGATGCGGGTGGTGAGTGCAGCAGCACCGTACCTTTCCTCGGCGTTCGTGGACGCCAGCTTCGCCTTCTACGGGACCACCATCAGCGGCACGCCCCGGAACAAGGACCGCTGGAAGCGCGGCGTGGCCGTCGTCGAAGCGGCTTTGGGCGAAGCTGTGGGGCAGATCTACGTGGCCCGGCACTTCCCCGAGACCCACAAGGCCAGGATGCAGGCGCTCGTCGCCAACCTTACAGAGGCGTACCGCCAGAGCATCACCGCAGTTGGCTGGATGGGTGACGCCACCAAGGCCGAGGCCCTCCGGAAGCTGGAGGGCTTCCGGGCGAAGATCGGGTATCCGGACCAGTGGATCGACTACTCCGCCGTAGAAATCGACCCCACTGACCTTCTGGGCAACGTTGAGCGGGCGCACAACGCCGACGTCGACCGGCACCTTGACGAGGTGGGCAAGCCGGTGGACCGCAACAAGTGGCTGATGACCCCGCAGACGGTCAACGCCTACTACCACCCCATGATGAACGAGATTGTGTTCCCGGCCGCGATCCTGCAGCCCCCGTTCTTCACGGCCGACGCCGATGACGCCGTCAACTACGGCGGTATCGGGGCCGTCATCGGGCACGAGATCGGCCATGGTTTTGATGACCAGGGATCCCAGTTCGACGGCGGCGGGGCGCTGCGGAACTGGTGGACGGAAGAGGACCGACAGGCGTTCGAAAAGCTCACCGCGAAGCTGGTGGCCCAGTACGATGCGCTTTCACCCTACGCAGCCCCTGGACATACCGTTAACGGGCGCCTCACCCTTGGTGAGAACATTGGCGACCTCGCAGGGCTGGCGATTGCGTACAAGGCGTACCGCATCAGCCTGGATGGGAAGGAACCTGAGGTCCTGGACGGACTGACCGGGGAGCAGCGCTTCTTCGCTTCCTGGGCGGCGGGCTGGCGCCAGGTCATCCGACGCGAGGAGGCCATCCGCCGGCTGGCAACGGACCCGCACTCCCCCAACGAGTTCCGCACCAACGCCATTGCGAAAAACCTGGATGCCTTCCACGACGCCTTTGAGGTCTCCGAACAGGACGGCATGTGGATGCCTCCGGAGGACCGCGTCAGCATCTGGTAAGCGGACATGAAGCGGGGCCCACCATCTGGTGGGCCCCGCTTATTTCGTTGATCAGTTGTGTCCTGGCACTTCCTCCTGCGCCGGCGGCTAGCCCTGGACGATCAGCGCCGGGTTGGCCTGCTGGCAGGACGCATCCTTAGCAGTCTGGTTGACGATGTTCTCCGGGAGCGCGGCTGGAGCCCCGTACGTCACTCCGGTTGTGAAGTCGGTGCCCAGGTAGACCTGGACACCCGCGATGTTGGGGGCGGGCAGCATCTGTGCGGCCGGTATGCCGAGCACGGCGGCGACGTCCGCAGCCACGTCCGCGAAGTCTGTGCCGTAATAAACTACCGACTGCTCCATCGCTGTGGCCTCGAACTGCCCGGCCTGGGTGAAGCCGCCCGAGACCAGGGCCTGCACGATTTCCTGCGCGCGTCCCGGAAGGCCGGTGCCGTTGGCCACGGTGACGGGCTGAACGGCTTTGTCGTAAGGCTGAAGCGGAGGCGCCGTCTCAGTGGGGGCTGCCGTGGGGGGTGCGGAGGTTTCCGAGGGGGACGGGGAAGGTGCCGTCGGATCAGTCAGATCGACGTCCTGCCGAAGGGCTGCGAACAGCTGGGAACCGGCGGGCTCGGCGATCTGCAGCCTGTTGGGGTCGGCCAGCGCAGGTGTGGTGGGCACGGCCACGAAGGCCACCTTGCTGATGTCGATGTCCTTGAGCCGGTTGCCGATGGTGAGCAGGCTGGGCACGGAGGCCAGCCCTTCATCCACGGTCAGGTTCTGGGTGACGACGTCGGCGATCTTGAGCATCCTGCCGGGATCGGACAACGTGCCGTCATCCTTGATCTTGCGGGTCAGGGAGGACAGGAAGCCCTGCTGGGCCTTGATCCGGCCCAAATCGCCGCCGTCGGCAAATGCGTGGCGCGTCCGCAGGAACGCGAGGGCCATTTCCCCCTGGACCGCCGACGTGCCCGCGGGCAGCCGAAGGCGTGAATCAGGATCGTAGACGGCGTCACTGATGCAGACCTCGACACCGCCGACGGCGTTGGACAATTCCTTCACGGCCGTGAAGTCGGCCATCATGAAGTGGTCCACTTCCAGGCCGGTCAGCTGGTTGACGGTGTCCACGGCGCAGCCTATGCCGGCTTCTGCCATGGCCTCGTTGATCATCACGCCGCTGCGGGCAGGGTAGACCTGGTTGGTTTCCTCATCCTTGCATTCGGGAAGGTCCACCAGCAGGTCGCGCGGAAAACTGATCACGCTGACGCGCTTGTTGTCCTCGGAGATGTCCATCATCATCATGACGTCGGACTTGCCGTAGCCCCTGGAATCGTCCGCGGTGCCGTACTCGGCGTTTTCGCCGTCACGGGTGTCCGAGCCGAGGATCAGGATCTGCATCCGTCCGGTTGCGTCGCTCACCTGCTCGTTGTTGCCGCCGCCGGCGTTCAGCGGAGCCTTGGAGATGTTGTTCTGAAGCCGAAGGAACCAGAAGCCGGCGAATGCAATGCCGCCAATCATGGCAACGGAAACGATGGCGGTGACGACCTTCAGCCACACCGGCATGCCACGCAGGGGCCCAAGGTGGCGTGCCGCGCCAAGGGTGGCATCTCCCGCGTGCCGGGACACGGGTCCCCCGGTTGACACTTCAGCTCCGTCGTCGCGCTTGTCGCGGCCTAGCCCCACGTGGTGAACCTTCCTCTAAATTCGAAATCCGGCCCATTTTAGTGGTCCAGGCTGGGAAAATGCCGGGCGGCCCAACGGCCGCGCCTTGAAAAGGGCTTAGAAGCCGAGCTTCACCAGCTGTTTCGGGTCCCGCTGCCAGTCCTTCGCCACCTTCACATGGAGGTCCAGGTAGATGCGTGTACCCAGGAGTGCCTCAATGCCCTTGCGCGCATTGGTGCCCACCTCACGCAACCGGCTGCCGCCCTTGCCGATGATGATTGCTTTTTGGGAGGGACGCTCCACGTAAAGATTGACCCGCACGTCGAGCAGCGGGCTGTCTTCCGGCCGGTCCTCGCGGGGAACGATTTCCTCCACCACCACAGCGAGGGAGTGGGGCAGCTCATCCCGGACGCCTTCGAGGGCCGCTTCCCGGATAAGTTCCGCCACCATCACAGCTTCCGGCTCGTCGGTGAGTTCTCCGTCCGGGTACAGCGGCGGGGACGGCGGCATGTGGCTGATAAGGACGTCAGCGACGGTGTCCACCTGGAAGCCGTCGGTCGCGGAGACGGGAACGATGTCCTTCCAGCCCTCCTCCCCCAGTACTTCCCTGCCCAGGGCGGCCACGGCAAGGAGCTGCTCCGTCAGGGCCTGGCGGTCCACGGTGTCGGCCTTGGTGACGATGGCGATCACGGGCTTGCGGCCCGCGGCGGCCAGCTGGGCGGCGATGAACTTGTCCCCGGGGCCGATCTTTTCATTGGCGGGGAGGCAGAACCCAATCGCATCCACCTCGGCCAGTGTGTCCGCAACGAGGTCGTTCAGGCGCTTGCCCAGGAGGGTGCGGGGGCGGTGAAGCCCCGGCGTGTCCACCAGGATCAGCTGAGCGTCCTGCCGGTGGACGATGCCGCGGATGGTGTGCCGGGTGGTCTGGGGCTTGGCGGACGTGATGGCCACCTTTTTGCCCACCAGTGCATTGGTCAGGGTGGACTTGCCCGCGTTGGGCCGGCCCACCAGGACCGAGAACCCTGCGCGGAAACCGCCGAAATCGTCGTGCTTTTCGGGCTTATTTTTCTTGCTCACGTGAAACTCCCTGCTGGGTTGCTTCCGCCTCTTGGAAGAGGTCCTCAAGGTCAGTGTCTTCTTTTGCCACCCGCGCCGCAATGATAAGGCTGACGCGGTTGCGGCGGCCTTCCAGCCGGTCGGCCCGCAGGGACACGCCCTGCACATCCACTGTGCTTCCCACAATGGGTACGCGGCCCAGCGCTTTTGCGAGCAGGCCGCCAACGGTGTCCACTTCGTCATCATCCAGTTCGATGTCGAAGAGCTCGCCCAGGTCATCGATGCCCATGCGGGCGCTGACCCGGTACGATCCGTCGCCGAGCTCCACGGCCTCGGCGCTTTCGGTGTCGTACTCGTCCACGATTTCACCCACGATTTCCTCGATGAGGTCTTCCAGCGTGACAAGTCCGGCAGTTCCGCCGTACTCGTCGATCACGATTGCAACGTGCGTGGACTCCTTCTGGAGCTCCCGGAGAAGGTCGCTGACGGGCTTCGATTCTGGCACATACCGGACTTCCCGGGCGAGCGACTCCACCAGCGGCGGCTCCTCGTGGGGTGCCAGCTCGTGGATGACGGCGGCAACGTCCTTCAGGTAGATGATGCCAAGAATCTGGTCCGTGCTTTCGCCGATGACCGGAATCCTGGAGTAGCCGGAGCGGAGGAAAAGGGACATCGCCTGGCGCAGGCTGGATCCCGCTTCGATGGTGAGGATGTCCGTTCGGGGCACCATCACGGCGCGGACCAGCGTGTCACCGAAGTCGAAGACGGACTGGATCATTTCCGCTTCAGTGTCCTCGATCATGTCGGACTCGCTGGCGCGTTCCACCAGTTCACGGAATTCCTGCTCGCTGAAGAACGCCTCGTCCCCGCCGGGGGCGCCGGGTGCAGCCGTGCTGCCAAGCGTCACCAGCCAGCCTGGGATCGGCCCCAGGACCCAGGTCAGGAAGCGGATCATCGGAGCAGTGGAGCGGACAACGGCCGCCGAGTGGAGCCTGCCCAGCTGGCGCGGGGAAACACCCACGATGACAAAGCCCAGCAACGCCATGATGCCGGTTGCGGCAAGGCCTGCCAGCCACACGTTGTCCAGCAGGCTGTAGAGCAGTACGGCGACCGCAACGGCGGACGCCATCTCGAACCAGATCCGCCAGAAACGCAGCGCCCTGATGTGCGCCACCGGGTGGGAGAGGATCTGCCGCAGGGCGGTCCCGCGGCTCTTCAGCAAGGCGTCTTCCGCGTCATGCCGCGGAATGAAGTTGAAGGCGGCTTCGGCCGCAGTCAATACGGCCGCAACAGCCAGGAAAGCCAAGGCCATTGCGACAAGGAGCAGAGGCGTCACTGGGTGGTCTCGGCGGGCGCTTCTTTGCCGGTGAAGCCGGACAGCAGTTCACGCTGAAGCCCGAACATCTCGGCCTTCTCTTCAGGTTCTGCATGGTCGTACCCCAGCAGGTGCAGGATCCCGTGCGTGGTCAGCAGGAGCATCTCGTCCTGCAGTGAGTGGCCGGCGTTCTTGGCCTGCACCCTGGCAACCTGCGGGCAGATGGCAATGTCACCGAGCATGCCCTGGGGGGTGGGACGGTCCGGCGTTCCGGGGGTCAGTTCGTCCATGGGAACGGAGAGGACATCCGTGGAACCGGGCTCGTCCATCAGCTCTATGTGAAGCTTCTCCATTGCGGGCTCGTCCACCAGCAGGACGGACAGTTCGGCCTGCGGGTGGATATACAGCTGCTCAAAGATGTAGCGGGACAATGCCACGATTTCCGCTTCGTCCACCTGGACGCCGGATTCATTGTTGACCTCGATGCTCACGCGTGTTCCCCCCGCTTGGCGGCGCCCGCCGAATGTTTGACCCTGCTGCGCTGGGTTTCATCCCAGATGCTGTAGGCGTTGACGATGTCGCCTACCAGCCTGTGCCGGACGACGTCGGCCGCGTCCAGGACCGAGAAGCTGACGCCCTCGATGCCCTGGAGGATTTCCTCCACGATGCGGAGTCCGGAGCGGGTGCCGAACGGCAGGTCAACCTGGGTGACGTCACCAGTAACCACCATCTTGGATCCGAAGCCAAGCCGGGTCAGGAACATCTTCATCTGCTCCGGTGTGGTGTTCTGCGCCTCGTCAAGGATGATGAAGGCGTCATTGAGCGTCCGGCCGCGCATGTAGGCCAGGGGCGCCACTTCAATGGTGCCTGCCGCCATCAGCCGGGGGATGGACTCGGGGTCCATCATGTCGTGCAGGGCATCATAAAGCGGGCGCAGGTATGGATCGATCTTGTCGCTCAGGGTCCCGGGCAGGAAGCCCAACCGTTCCCCCGCCTCAACGGCGGGTCGGGTCAGGATGATGCGGCTGACCTCTTTTTGCTGCAGTGCCTGGACGGCCTTTGCCATTGCGAGGTAGGTCTTGCCTGTGCCTGCGGGACCGATGCCGAAAATCACCGTGTTGGTGTCGATGGAGTCAACGTAGGTCTTCTGGTTCAGCGTCTTTGGGCGGATGGTTTTTCCGCGGCTGGACAGGATGTCGTGGGTCAGGACGTCCACGGGGTTCTGCAGGGACTGGGTACGCAAGAGCGCCACAAGCTGCTGCAGCACCGCCGGGCTGATCACCGTACCGCGGGCTACCAGCCCGCGGACCTCGTGGAGGAGGCGCATGATGCGGGGTACGTCGCTGGCAGGCCCAGTGATGGAGAGCTCGTTGCCGCGGACGTGGAAGTTGACGGCCGGAAACTGTTCCTCGATGTACCGCAGTGCTTCATCGTGGCTGCCGAGGGACTGCACCATCTGGTCGGAGTTGTCGAAAAGGACTACCTCGGTACGGCTGCCGGGGAGGGAATGGGGAAATTCCCCCGCAGCGCCTTCTCCCGCGTTGAGCCGGCGCTTGCCATTCGCTGATTCAGTCATAGTGATGGCCCGCAGGCCCGTGATCCCCTCAAAGTACCGGACAATTCCCGCTGCTGGCGGCCGGCGACAGTGCACTTGGACGATGGACCGGTTGCGCCTTGACCAGCGATTCCCCCATCTTACGCCAGGACAGCGTCAACCTCTGAAAGGGGAAGGGCCGGGACGGCTCGGGAAACACGCGGCAACGCCGCCGGTTCCGCCATTAGGTATCAACTTCATATCGGCCTCATATCGTTCCCGTTGCAGTTCCGCCCGGAGGCCCGTATCCGGCCTTTCCGCTCTGGGCCCTGTGCCATGCTGGAAATCCAGCCACTGCTGGATCCGCCGCCTGGGGAGCGGCCCGCCATTCATGAAAGGACAGGCAACAAACGTGCCGGAATCTGCTGCGCCCCGCAGGGCAGGACGACGTGGCGGCATTGTGCGCCCTGGCGTCCTTGCAGTGGTTCTGATGGCGGCTCCGCTCCTGACGGGCTGCCTGGCCGAGCCCGATCCCTCGCCCACCACCGTCCTGGGCTCCGGCCCTGCCGCCGCCGGCACGGCGCCTTCCACGAGCGCGCCGCTCGAAACCACGCAGTCGTCCAACAAAGCGCCGGTCTACTGGATCGGCCGGAGCAACAGCAGCATCTTCCTTTACCGGGAATTCAGGGATGTGCCTGAACAGGAGAACCCTGTGACTCGGGCCCTGCGGGCCATGATGTCGGACAAGCCCCTGGACCCGGATTTCTTCACCCCCTGGCAGAATCCCGGCAAGCTGGCCACGTCCATCTCCGGCAAGGACGTCATCACAGTGGATGTGTCCGAAGACGCCTTCAACAGCAACCTCGACGCCGACATGGCCGGCCGCGCTGTCCAGCAGCTTGTGTACACGGCCACCGCCGCTGCGGCCAGTTCAGGGCTTATCGATTCCGGGCAGCAGATCCGCGTGCGGATCCTGGTGGACGGGCACACGGACTACGTTGCTTTCGGCCATATCCAGCTGGGTGACCTCATGACGAGGGCCGCCGGCATGGTGGCGCCTGTCTGGATCATTGATCCACAGGAGAACACTGAGGCTGCCGCCGGGAGCGTCAAGATCACCGGCCGCAGCACCCTTCCCGGGGGCAAGCTCCGCTGGCAGATCCTGCGGGCGGAGGAGGACGGCACCAAGGTCCCGTTCCTGACTGGGGAAACGACGGCAGCCGCCGAGCCGGGCCAGGCAGGACTGTTTACGCTTGCCCTCACGCTGCCTGCCGGAGACTACGAGTTGAAGGTGGCCCAGGCCGGTACCGGCGATCAGCCGGACCAGAATGAGGACTCGCGGGCCTTCAACGTCCGGTAGTTACCAGTTGAGCCAGGCCGCGTCATTCAGGGCGAGGGTGCGGTCCAGCGGCCCAGGACATCGCTGGCAAGCACGACGGCGGCCGGTCCGGCGGTTGATGAGCGCAGGACATGGTGCCCCAGCAGGGCGGTGACGGCGCCCTTTCCGCAGAGCCTGGTGACTTCCCTGGGGCTGATGCCGCCTTCCGGTCCAACGATCAGCAGCACCTCGCGCGGTTCCGTTCCGTCCGCTTCCCGCCGGGATTCCAGTACGGTGCGCAGGGGGCGCACGGCGTCCTCATGGAGGATGACCGCCAGCCCCGCGGCCTCCACGAGGGCGGCCAGCGCGGCAGTGTCGACGGCGGGCCGCACCTCGGGGACCCACGCGCGGCGCGCCTGCTTGGCTGCCGCCGTCACCACCGACTGCCACTTCGCGTGGGCCTTCGCGGCGCGGTCGCCCTTCCACCGCACGATGGACCGTTCGGACTGCCAGGGTATAACGGCGTCGATCCCGAGTTCAGTGGCCGTTTCAATGGCGAGTTCATCCCTGTCGCCCTTGGCCAGGGCCTGCACCAGCACCAGCCTCGTGGCCGGCCGCTCCTCAACAGCAACGGAGGCGCACTCCACTTCGAGGCCTGCGGGTGACGCCGCAAGCACCCGTCCGCTCATCCGCGTCCCGGCGCCGTCAACGATGTCGACGGGCTCACCCGGGGCGAGGCGCTTGACGGTGACGGCGTGCCGCGCCTCGGTCCCTTCGAGGACAAAGGCCAGCCCCGCCGTCATGTGGTCAAGGGACCCGGGCGGAGTGAAAAAGACAGGGTTGCTCACTGCTACAGGTTACCGAGCCTGTCCCGGAGCTTGGCGAACATGCCGCCGCTGGCTGCAAGCTTGCCCTCGGTGATCTGCTCACCGCGCATCTTGGCCAGCTGCCGCAGGAGCTCTTCCTGGGCAGCATCAAGCTTGGCGGGCGTCTCCACCTGGAGGTGGACCTTGAGGTCGCCGCGGCCGTAACCGCGCAGGTGGGTCACTCCTAGTCCACGAAGAGTGATGATCTCACCGGACTGGGTCCCGGGCTTGACGTCGATTTCCTGTGGCCCGTCGAACGTTTCCAGGCTCACTTCGGTGCCCAGGGCAGCCGCCGTCATCGGGATGTGCAACGTGGCGTGGAGATCGTCGTTGTCGCGCACATAAGTGGCGTCGTTGTTCACCCGGATCTCAACATACAGGTCACCGGAAGGTCCGCCTGCCGGGCCTGCCTCGCCCTGGCCGGAAAGCTGGATCCGCGTTCCGGTGGCTACGCCGGCGGGGACCTTGATGGTCAGCGAACGGCGGCTCCGGATGCGCCCCTGGCCGCTGCACTCGTTGCACGGATCCTTGATGACCGTGCCGAAGCCCTCGCAGGTTCCGCACGGCGCTGCGGTCATGACCTGTCCCAGGATGGAACGGACGGCGCGCTGGACCTGGCCGCTGCCGCCGCAGATGTCGCAGCGTTCAGGATGGCTGCCGGGCTGGCAGCAGGAACCCTCGCAGGTTGGGCACGTGACGGCGGTGTCCACGTCGAGCTTCTTGTTCACACCGAACACAGCGTCGCGGAGTTCGATCCGGACGCTGATGAGGGCGTCCTGCCCGCGCCGCACGCGGGAGGCCGGTCCGGTGGAACCTCCGGCACCAAAGAAGGTGTCGAAAATGTCCTGGAAGGCGAATCCCTGGCCGGCGTATCCGCCGCCGCCGAAGCCGTTGTCCGTCCCGTTTTCATTGCCCGTGGTGTCGTAGACCCGGCGTTTCTGCGGATCCGACAGGACTTCGTAGGCGTGGGTCACGGCCTTGAAGCGGTCCGACGCGTCCTCACCCGGGTTGACGTCCGGGTGCAGGGTGCGTGCCAGCTTGCGGTAGGCCTTCTTGATCTCTTCTCCCGTGGCCTCCGGTGAGACTCCAAGGACGTCGTAGTGGCTGCTCAAAGTTCGTATCTCTTCCTTGTTGTACTGCCTGCAGTTGGACTGCTGGAAATGCTGTGGGTATCCGGTGGCCCGGGCTGGACCTCAGGGGCCCAAAATCCGGGAAAGGTAGCGGGCAACAGCCCTGACGGCGGCCATGGTGGTGGGGTAGTCCATCCGTGTTGGTCCCAGGATGCCGATCTTTGCTGCACTGTCCGGGCCATAGCCGGTGGCCACAACAGATGCCTCGGCAAGTCCGTCGTAGGGAATCTCGCGGCCGATGCTGACAGCCATCCCGCGGTGGTCCTGAGCCATTTCGCTCAGCAGTCTGAGCATGACCACCTGCTCCTCAAGGGCTTCCAGCACCGGGCCGATGCTGAGCGGGAAGTCCACGTTGGACCTCGCCAGGTTGGCGGTGCCCGCCATGACCATGCGTTCCTCGCGGCTGCTCTGCGCCAGGGCTTCCAAGCCAATAGCGAGGGCCTGGGCGGCCTGCCTTTGCCCCGGGGCGGCTGTGGCCACCACGGCGGGCAGGGACTGGGCGAGCTGGCTCAGCGGAGTTCCGGCCAGCGATCCGAGGAACCGGGCCCTGAGGCCTGCCAGGGCGTCGTCCCCCAGGTCCTGGCCGACGTCGATAACGCGCTGCTCCACCTTGCCGCTGTTGGCGATCAACACCACCAGCACCTTCCGCGGAGCGAGGAGGACGAATTCAATATGCCGAACCAGGGCCCTGCTTAAGTGCGGGTACTGGACCACGGCAACCTGGTTGGTCAGCTGGGACAATAACCGGACGGTTCGGTCCAGGACATCGTCCAGGTCATCCGATCCTTCCAGGAGGGACTGGATGGCGCGGCGTTCCGCCGGGGAGAGCGGCTTGACGGCTGAGATCTGGTCCACGAAGAGGCGGTATCCCTTGTCCGTGGGGATCCGCCCGGCGCTGGTGTGCGGAGCCGTGATCAGGCCCTCTTCCTCCAGGGCCGCCATGTCATTCCTGATGGTAGCGCTGGACACACCGAGATGATGGCGCTCCACCAGTGCTTTGGACCCCACAGGTTCGCGGGAATGGACGTAGTCCTCCACGATGGCACGGAGTACTTCAAGTTTGCGTGGCTCGCTCACACTCCACCTCCATCCAGGGTTTGGGGCGACCGCGCCGCCCGCGCTGCGCTACCCATCGTTTAGCACTCGACATGCCCAAGTGCTAACAGTCTATTATGCCTCTCCCCGTTGCTAGCATTGGTACCGCTCCGGGCGAAATTCCGGACCTGTGATCGAGCGCTAGGCGGAGTGAACCATGCAGTACCAGAACTGGGGCCCCCAGGACATGTCCGCTCCGTCAAAGGCTCAACTGCCTGAAGTTCCTGTTGAACGGGGAATGGTACTGGAGGATGTCCAGTCCGGCTGGGTGGGCGCCGTGACCCGCGTGGAGAAATCCGGGGGCATGCATGTGGTGGCTCTTGAAGACAGGCGGGGCAAATCAAGGTCTTTCCGCCTGGGCTTCGGCTTCCTCCTCGAAGGCCAGGCCATTAAGCTCCTTCCCCCGGTGCCGCGGCAAGCCCCCGCCGCCACAGGGAGGACAGCATCAGGTTCGGTCCGGGTGGCCGGCCAGCGTGCGCAGGTCGCCAAGGCCAGTCGGATCTGGGTGGAGGGAAAGCACGACGCCGAACTGGTGGAAAAGGTCTGGGGAGACGACCTGCGGGTGGAAGGCATCGTCGTCGAACCCCTCCACGGCATCGACGACCTTGCCGCGGCGGTGGCCGAGTTCAGGCCCGGACCGGGCCGGCGCCTGGGAGTTTTGGTGGACCATCTGGTGCCCGACTCCAAGGAATCCCGCATTGCGGACGCCGTCATGGCCTCCCCGGGGGCGGCCGGGAACGTGCTGATCGTAGGCCACCCCTATGTGGACGTCTGGCAGGCGATCCGCCCGGCCGTCTTGGGCATCGAAAAATGGCCCGTGGTGCCGCGCGGGCAGGACTGGAAAACCGGCATCCTCGCCGCGTTCGGCTGGCCCCATGCCACCAAGGAAGACATCGGGCTCGGGTGGCAGAAGCTGCTGGGTGCGGTCCGCACCTACGCGGACCTGGAAGCCTCCCTGCTGGGGAGGGTGGAGGAAGTCATTGACTTCCTGACAGTGCCCTGACAGGCACCCCGTGCCTCTGTGCCTGTGAGCCCCAGGGCAGCTTCCGCGCCTCCAGCCAGTATTCTTGGTACTGCGGAACCTGCGATATTCGCAGCCCGGCACAACCGATATGCATTCTTAGCCAGCACCATTGCACTTTTAGAAGGAACAGACTGTGGCAGAAAACGCACGCGATCACAGGGACACCCAGGGCGGCCAGGGCCGTTCGGAATACCATGGCGTTCCGGCGAATGCGCTGCCCCTGACAGCCAGCGAAGACCGGCAGTGGGCCACCATGGCCCACTTCGGCGGAATCCTGGGCTGCGTTCCGGCCCTGCTGATCTACCTGATCTTCCGGGACCGGGGCCCTTTCACCGCGCAGGAGTCCAAGGAAGCGCTGAACTTCAGCCTGCCGCCCACCATCGCCGCTGTGGTGGCGAACATCCTGGTGTTCGTTCCGGTGGTCGGCAACATCTTTGCCGTGATTGCCACCCTCATCTGGATTGCCCTGACCTGCTTCTCCGTGGCAGCCGGCATCCATGTCAACAAGGGACAGCCGCACCGCTACCAGTACAACCTTCGCTGGATTAAGTAGTCCCCGCAGGCTCCCAGCACTCGCAAGCTCGTGCCGGGGCCCTCGCCTGCGTGGGCCCACCGCCGGCGCCCAGCACCCGCAAGCTCGTGCCGGGGCCCTCGCCTGCGTGGGCCCACCACAGGCTCCCAGCACTCGCACCTGCTAGTCCGGCAGGACCCTGCGGACCACTGCGTCAGCCAGCAGCCTGCCCTTCAGCGTGAGGACCAGCCGGCCCGCAAAAGCGGCGGCAGGGTCCACCAGTTCTTCCGCGATCAGCCCGGCGACCTCGTGCCGTCCTGCGGCGCCGAGCGAGGCAATCTCGAGGCCCGAGTGGAGGCGGACCTCGAGCATCACCCGCTCCATATTCCGGGTTTCCACATCCAGGGTTTCCCTCCCTGCTGCCGGTGACACTCCCTGTGCCAGGCGTCCGGCGTAGGCAGTGGGGTGTTTGACGTTCCACCAGCGGACACCGCCCACATGAGAGTGCGCCCCCGGTCCGATCCCCCACCAGTCGTCGCCCCGCCAGTAGGCGAGGTTGTGGCGGCAGGCCTGTCCGGGCGTGCGGGCCCAGTTGCTGACCTCGTACCAGCCCAGGCCTGCCTTGCTGATCAGTTCATCGGCGAGCTCGTACTTGTCGGCGTGGTCGTCGTCGTCGATCCCCGGCACTTCACCACGGCGGATCTGGGCGGCGAGCTTGGTCCCGTCCTCGATGATCAGCGCGTAGGCGCTGATGTGGTCCGGCTGGTAGGACAGCGCTGTCTCGAGGGAGTACCGCCAATCGTCCAGGGACTCCCCCGGCGTGCCGTAGATGAGGTCGAGGCTGACGGCCAGTCCGGCGTCCCGGGCCCACTGCACCACCTGCGGCACGCGGCTGGGCGTGTGGGTCCGGTCCAGGACCTTGAGGACGTGGGGTACGGCGGACTGCATGCCGAACGAAATCCGGGTGAAGCCCGCATCCTTCAGGATGGCAAGGGACTCCGGGGTGACGGAGTCCGGGTTCGCCTCCGTGGTGACCTCGGCACCCGCCTCGATCCCCCACTGGTCGATGGCGCGCCCCAGGATCAGGGCCAGGTCCTCCGCTGGGAGCAGGGTTGGCGTGCCGCCCCCGAAGAACACCGTGCTGAGCGGCCGCGCGGGAAGGCCTGATTCCGTGAGGACGCTGGCCGCCAGGGACACTTCCGAGGCCGCGGTGGCGGCATAGGCGTCCTGGGAGGCGCCGCCGCCGAGCTCCGTGGCGGTATAGGTGTTGAAATCGCAGTACCCGCAGCGGACGGCGCAGAACGGGATGTGGACATAGAGCCCGAAGGCCCGGTCCGCCGCACCATCGGCTGCCTGGGGAGGCAGCAGACCGTCCGGCGGCGCCGGGTCGCCAAGGGGAAGAACGCTAGGCACTGCAGGGTCCTCCTGCGGTGCCGGCCGCTGTAACCACTACTTCCTGGCCTTGTCCTTGGATTCGTCGGTGGTGAGCGCGGCGATGAAGGCTTCCTGGGGAACCTCGACGCGGCCCACCATCTTCATGCGCTTTTTGCCTTCCTTCTGCTTTTCCAGCAGTTTGCGCTTACGGGAGATGTCACCGCCGTAGCACTTGGCCAGGACGTCCTTGCGGATGGCGCGGATGCTTTCCCGCGCGATGATCCTGGAGCCGATGGCCGCCTGGATGGGCACCTCGAACTGCTGGCGGGGAATGAGCTCACGCAGTTTGGTGGTCATCATGACGCCGTACGCGTAGGCCTTGTCCCGGTGGGTGATGGCGGAGAAGGCATCCACCTGTTCGCCCTGGAGCATAATGTCCACCTTGACAAGGTCGGCCACCTGGTCGCCGTCGGCCTTCCAGTCCAGGGAACCGTAGCCGCGGGTCTTGGACTTCAGGATGTCGAAGAAGTCGAACACGATCTCGGCCAGCGGCAGGCGGTACCGGATTTCAACCCGGTCCTCGGACAGGTAGTCCATGCCGCCCATCACGCCGCGGCGGCTCTGGCAGAGCTCCATGATGGCTCCGACGAATTCATTCGGCGCCAGGATGGTGGCGGCCACCATGGGCTCGCGGACCTCGGAGATCTTGCCGGAGGGGTATTCGCTGGGGTTGGTCACGTGGACCACCTTCTTGTCCTCCAGCGTGACCTCGTATTCCACGTTGGGAGCGGTGGAAATCAGGTCCAGGTTGTACTCGCGTTCCAGCCGCTCGCGCGTGATTTCAAGGTGGAGCAGGCCCAGGAAGCCAACGCGGAACCCGAAGCCCAGGGCTGCGGACGTTTCGGGCTCGTAGACCAGGGCGGCGTCGTTGAGCATCAGCTTCTCCAGCGCATCGCGCAGCACCGGGTAGTCCGTGCCGTCCAGCGGATACAGGCCGGAGAAGACCATGGGCTTGGCATCCGCGTAGCCGGGGAGCGAGTCAGCGGCAGGCTTGGCAAGGTTGGTGACGGTGTCGCCCACCTTGGACAGGCGGACGTCCTTCACACCCGTGATGAGGTAGCCCACTTCGCCCACACCCAGGCCCTTGGAGGGTGTGGGTTCCGGGGAGCTCACCCCGATCTCGAGGAGTTCGTGGGTGGCCCGGGTGGACATCATCTGGATGCGTTCGCGGGGGTGCAGCATGCCGTCCACTACCCGGACGTAGGTGACCACGCCGCGGTAAGTGTCATACACCGAGTCGAAGATCATGGCGCGCGCAGGGGCATTGGCGTCGCCCTGGGGAGCCGGCAGATCGCGGACGATCTTGTCCAGCAGCGCCTCCACCCCCATGCCGGTCTTGCCCGAAACGCGCAGGACGTCCTCCGGGTCTCCGCCGATCAGGCTGGCCAGCTCGGCCGCGTACTTCTCCGGCTGCGCTGCCGGGAGGTCGATCTTGTTCAGGACCGGGATGATCGTGAGGTTGTTTTCCATCGCCAGGTAGAGGTTGGCGAGGGTCTGGGCCTCGATGCCCTGGGCAGCGTCCACCAGGAGGATCGCCCCTTCACACGCTGCGAGAGAGCGGGAAACCTCATAGGTGAAGTCAACGTGTCCGGGCGTATCGATCATGTTCAGCGCGTAGCTGGTGCCGTCGAGTTCCCACGGCATGCGGACCGCCTGGGACTTGATGGTGATGCCGCGTTCGCGCTCGATGTCCATCCGGTCCAGGTACTGGGCTTTCATGTCACGGGACTGGACCACGCCGGTGAACTGCAGCATCCGGTCGGCCAGGGTGGACTTACCGTGGTCAATGTGGGCGATGATACAGAAATTCCGAATAATGGCCGGATCTGTCGCGGCGGGCACCGGTGCGGTGCGGGCCATGGGAGACACGCAGGGGTCCTTACTCTTGGCATTCACACGGCCATCGCCTGGGCGCGCCGTGGGCGGCCCGCGGACTGGCCGCATATTTTCAACCTCAAGTGTCCCACGTCAGGGCCTGCCACACCGCATCCTGAATGGAGTTGCCACCGTCGTTCCTCCACGCGGGAGGCAGCTATAGGGTGGCTGGATGGTTTTCAATCTCCGATCACTGCAGGACGCGGTCAGGACAGGCCTGCGAACACTCAAAAGGGTGCGAAGGGTTGCTGGGGCAACCGACCGCCCCTCACCTGGCCGGACTGGACCGGCTTCCGGCAACGGGCAGGTCCAGGGCGGGTTGAACGCCGGTGCTGCCTACCCCGGGGACTTCCACGGCAAATTCACCGTCAGGTACGCGGCCAAGCCAGATGGCGAACCGGATCCTGGGGAAGTGGTGTGGGCGTGGGTGCCGTACGAAGAAGACCACAGCCGCGGGAAGGACCGGCCGGTTCTGCTCGTGGGCCGCAGCGGCGGGTACCTGCTCGGACTGATGCTGACCAGCAGGGACCGTGTTCCCGATTCTGCAGCATCCGCGGATTACGTGGACATCGGAGTTGGCGGCTGGGACCGGCAGGGCCGACCCAGCGAGGCCCGGCTGGACCGCGTCATCCAGCTCCGCCCGGACGGCATCCGGCGGGAGGGCGCCGTACTGGACCGCAACCGGTTCGATCACGTGGCCTCCTCCCTGCGCCGGCGACACGGCTGGGCGTAACCCCTGAAATGGCAAGAGTTGCCGCTGACCTGCTATTCTTTATAGCTGTGTGTCCGTGCAGGTCGACGGCCACTGATGGTTGGCCGCCATAGGTATCCCCACGCCGCTCAGTCAATGGCCAACCTGAAAGCCCTCTAGACCATTTCCGCATTAAAAAGAGAGTTCACACGTGGCGAATATCAAGTCCCAGAAGAAGCGCATCCTCACCAACGAGAAGGCACGCCTGCGCAACAACGCAGTCAAGTCCGAGCTGAAGACGGCCATCCGCGCCGTCAACACTGCCGTTGAGTCCACGGACAAGGATGCAGCTGCTGCTGCCCTGGTTGCTGCCAGCCGCAAGCTGGACAAGGCTGTTAGCAAGGGTGTTCTGCACAAGAACAACGCAGCAAACCGCAAGTCGGCGATCTCCAAGAAGGTCAACGCACTGTAAGGTTTCCAGTTCGTTTGAACTGATGGTTGTGGCCGGTACCCTCGGGTACCGGCCACACATCTTTAAGCCCGGCCCTACGCCTGAAGCCTGGGCTTCTGCGCGGACCAGGGCAGTCCGGGTTCCGGTGCGGGCACAAGCTGGGGACCTTCGCGGACGGGCACCCAGCGAGGATCCCGCAGGCCGGGTAACCGGTCAGCGGCCTTGGACGGACATGGCAATGACCGTGACCGCGTGCTCCACCGCATAGACGGGGTCGCGGGATAGGCCTTTGACCTGCGCGTCGGCTTCGGCGGTGGCCTGGATGGACCGGACCAGCCCGTCCGGCGTCCATCGCCTCACGTCCCGCTGCGCCTGCTCAACCAGCCAGGGCTGCATGCCGAGCTCCGCGGCTATCTGGGCGGAAGATCCGGATGCGCCGGCAACCCGCGCAACCGTTCGAAGCTTTGCGGCCAGCGCGGCCACCAGCGGCACGGGATCCGCTCCTGTGGCGAGGGCATGGCGGAGCGTGGACAGGGCCAAGGGAGCATTGCCCGCCATGGCAGCATCAGCCACCTTGAACGCTGTGGCCTCTATACGGCCGCCGTAGTAGCGGTCCACGATGTCCGAGGTGACGGTGGTTCCCGCATCGGCGATGAGCTGGCTGCACGCGGCGGCAAGTTCCGAAAGGTTGGCTCCCACCGCGTTGACCAGGGACTGGACGGCGTCCTGCTCAATACGGCGGCCGCCGGCCTTGAATTCGGCCGCCACAAAGGCCAACTTGTCTGCGTCTTTCTTGAGCGGCTGGCAGTCCACCACTGGCCAGCCGCCCTTCTTTACGGCGTCCAGGAGTTTCTTACCCCTGACTCCCCCGCCATGCCGGAGGACCAGGACCGCATCGGGTTCCGTGTGTTGCACGTACCGGAGGGCATCAGCGAGGAAAGCGTCGTTCATGGCCTCGACGGCCTCCACCTCAATGAGCTTGCTCTCCCCGAAAAGCGAGGGGCTGACCTGCATCAGCAGGGTGCCCGGCTCATAGGCAGCCGCGTTGATGCGGCTGACCTCAACATCCGGGGCGGCAGCCCGCACCTGCGCGCGGACGCGGTCCATCGCCCTGATGCCCAGATACTCTTCCGGGCCGCTGACCAGCACCACCGCTGCAGGTGTTACGTCCCGCCAGGTGGCTGCATTCGATGCCGGGGAACGGGTTGCTCGCTTCTGCGCAGCGGCCATCGTGGGTTCCTTCCGGAAAGATTTGTGGAGTATCCCAGCCTGCCACGTCCGGCCCCCTGCTCCAAGCCGGGGCCGGGCGGCCACACCGGCGTACGCTTCGTCCCGGGCGCCGGCCGGAAGCCGTGGCGGCGGAGTGCCCGGAAAAACCACGTCTCCATGACTTCGATAAGCGAAACGAGACGCCCGTGGCAAGACAGGACCAGCCCGCCGGCCTGGCGGGGCCGGGCGATGGCCCACACTGTTCCGTAGGTCAGAACAGACAGGAACAGCATGGTCAGCAGACCGGGAATGCCTTCAGGCCATGGGAGCGATGCCCCTGGGAGCTGCGACGTGAACCTTGCCGTTGCGGCGACGCCGGAGCTGAAAGTTCCGGCCACTGCAATCAGGGCGGTTGCCGGCCACGGGGCCAGGACCACCAGGGGAACAGCTGCCGTCCCCAGCAGCGTCACAGGGGCCACCAGGGGTGAGGCGATGACATTTGCCAGTAGCGAGTAGGTGGAAAACTGGGGTTGCAGAAGCACGATCACGGGACCGCACAGCAGCTGCGCCGACAACGGGACAGCCACCGCCGCAGCCGCCCAGCGCGGAACGAACCCTGGCGTCCAATTGATGATGCGCCGGCCAAGGACAATGATCCCCAGGGTTGCCAGAACGGACAGGAGAAACCCGAAGCTGGAACCTAGTCCAGGATCCATCAGCAGCAGGCCGATCACCGCCAGGCACAGGAAACTGAGGCCACGTCCGGACCGGCCGCCGGCCAGCGACAGGACAGCCACGGCGCCCATGATGGCTGCCCGCAGGACGCTCGCATCCGGCCCCACGAGGAGCACGAAGAGCCAAAGGCCAACGCCGGCCAGGGCAGCAGCGGGAAGGCGTGGCAGGCGAAGGCTCCGGCAGGCCAACAGCAGGGCTCCAAGGACCAGGCTGCAGTTGGCGCCGCTCACGGCCGTCAGGTGCGTCATGCCCACCGCCTTCATGGCAGTCTCCAGGCCCTCGTCCAGCGCCGTGGTATCTCCAGTGACCATGCCCGGCAGCAGGCCGCGGGGATCGGGGGCGAGGAACGAGGACGCGGCCACGAACTGTTCCCGCAGTTCTTTGGCCGATCCCTCCAGGATTGGCACCCCGGTAGCCTGGCCTGGGCCTGAGGAGGCTGCGAGGATCGCAGCCTCCTCAGTTCCTTGCTCCGGCGGCCGGAGCTTTCCCGTTGCGCGGACCAGCTGGCCGGTCACCACGGTGCCCCAGTCGCCGCCGCCCATCACCACGAGCTGAGCCCTGGTCCGGAGCAGGACACCGCCGGTGCTGACATCGCGGGTCCAGACTGGTATCGACCAGCGTTCCGGCGTTCCCGCCTGGCCTGGTGCTGTGAGCGCGCGAGGGTTCCCGGCCACTTCGACGACTGCCACTACTGATTTTCCTGCCGCAACAGCCTCGGCCAGGGGCCCCTCGAACCGCTGGCTGGCTCCCGCGGCCGAGTGGGCGGCCGCGGCCGCTGCCAGGAAGAGTGCTGCCGCGCTGGTGGACAGGAAACTGCGCCGGCCGGAAGTGCGTTCTGTCCCTGGTGCCGTGCCGCGGCGTTGACCAGGTGGGCAGAGCTGACGGCTCCGGCATATCAAGAGCATTCCTGCAGCAGCAGAACCACAACAGAGTGCCGCCAGGGCCACCGGTTGCAGCCAAAGCCCGGCGATGCAGGCTGCCCACACTGCCACCGCAGGCACGGCGAGGCGCACGTCAGTGCGGCGGCGTGGCGCCTCGCCGCCGGGGGACGCGCCGTTCCCCAAACTGTCCGTCCCGGCTCCCTGCCAGGCTGAATCCCATACCCCGGACCACTGTTCATGGACCCGGTGCCGGAAGGTCGCGGCACGGTCGAGGCCCCGCCGTCGTCGTGGCTGTTTTGCGGGGCCCTCAGCCGTCCTGTTCCCGCCGTGCGGTGCGCTGCCTTCGGCGGACGCGGTGCTGCCCGCGGGTCCCGGCACGGTTGCGGGTCCCCTGACAGCAGACTCCACATACCGCTGCCAGGGACTCGTCGGCGGCTTCTCCCTGCGGCTACCCATTAGATACCGCTCTCACGTGGGCACCTCATACCGTCACCAGCGGCAGCAATGCTTCAAGCATCTTGGGCCCGACGCCGTCCACTGCGTCCAGCTCCTCGACGCTCTTGAAAGCCCCATGCTCTTTGCGCCAGTCCACGATGCGTTGGGCAAGCACCGGCCCGACTTTCGGCAACGTATCCAGTTCCTCCATACTCGCCGTGTTGAGGTTGATTTTTCCTCCCGCAGGATTTCCGGCGTTGCCGGCATCGGCCTCACTGCCGCCGGGCTGCGGAGCTCCGCCACCAGTTCCTGACGCAGGTAACTCCTCGCCTTCCCGCGGCACGAGGATCTTTTGGCCGTCCTCCACCACGACGGCCAGGTTCAGCCGGCCAAGGTCCGCGCCGGGAACTGCTCCTCCGGCGGCCGTGATGGCCTCGTGCACGCGGCTTCCCGCCCGCAGCTGGACCACTCCGGGGCTGGTCACCGCGCCGGCCACGTGGACCACCACCGCAGCGGCGGTTTCAGCCGCCGCGTCCTCGACGCCCGGCCCGCTGCCGCCGGCCCCTTCGTTTCCCGCGGCGGCTTCGGCTGAAGGGCCAGCGGCAGGGTTGGAGGGGCTGACGCCGCTGAGTGGGAGGATCTCCGACCGGCCCGTAGCCGCCTGCCACCAGAACCACGCGGCGGCAGCCACAGCAAGGATGCCAAGAAGAACCGCCAGGCGGGAGCCCAACCGCCAACGGAGTGCCGGCCCCAGGGCCGTGGACGCGGTATCCGCGTCCTGTCCGGATTCCCCGGGCAACGCCGTGCCGGCAGCGTCAGAATCGCGGCCCCCGGCACCCCGATACTCGAAGGGCTGATCCCCGTTGGCATCCAGCAACAGGCCGGACGGGGCATCGCCAAGGGCTGCCTGCAGCCGGTTCCTGGCATGGCGCGCCGAGTGACCTGCTGCTCCAGCGTCCCGGCGTGACATAGCTTCACGCTAGGGACCACTGGGCGGGGGCAACAGGGCAGGCACCTGTTATGTGGAAAGGCTGTCAGCCCTAACGGCATCGCCCAAGCAGCGGAAATCCAGAGAATGTCCAGACGCACCAGTAGAAGGCCGGACGGCCGGCGATCAACGCCAGCGCGCCTGAAGATCTTAGGGAGACCAAGCCGGCATCAGGTACGGCGGCAGGCGCGATGAGCGCGTCCGGCTCCAGCCGCCGTCGGACCGGGCCAAACCCGCTCTACGGGGCTAAATCCCCACAATGGTGTAGCGGCGCTCGATCCCGACCGTGGCCTGCCCCCAGATGCTGCCCGCCACCCGGTCCTGGTGAAGCCTGAAAGCATCGGGGTCGCTGAAATGTTCCTCGACCTGCCACACCAAAGGGTCTTCAGCAGGCTTCACGCTGAAGGAAACACAGCCGGGTTCAGCCCGGGTTAGCGTGACGTGCCGGTCGAGATGCTGGACGACGATGGCAACCTCGTCGCTGTTACGGCATACGAGCTGTCCGCTCAAATAGACATCAGTCACTGACCCATACTCCCGTATTTCCCGTGCGTCCCTATCCCGCCTTCCGGTGTTCACCCACCGGTCAACTTCCCGGATTGGGCAAGTGACCGGCGGATACCCACAATCCTGACGGCCACCCCCGTCAGGACAAGGCCAATTCCCAGCGCCATCAGAATCCATACGGGTACCGAAGCGGCATCGATGGTCCGGTAGCACTCCGCGGCCAGGCCGGTAGTCCGCATCTGGATGTCGGCCTCTTCAGCAGCACTGCTTTGCGGAAGCAGCGGGCTGCCGCACAGCGGCCCCACTGTCTTCATTCCGATAACAAAACTCAGGATGTGCAGGGCAAACCCGACGGCGATGGTCAGAATCCAGCCGCGCCGCTGGCTAAGCTCCTGGTTGATGTCCACGGTCGAATTTCCCGGCGAGTCCCGAACCTCCATGTTCAGAGCCTAATGGAAGTTCGCCCAGGAGACGCCGTACGGTGGTTCCACGAGTCATTTCCAGGAGGCGGTTCGGCATGGACGATTTGGTGTTCGTTGACCACGTGGCCGATCACCTGGCGGCTCTTCCCGGAGTTCTTGCGGTTACCCTCGGGGGGTCCCGGGCGACCGGCACCCACGGCCCGTCCAGCGACTGGGATTTCGCCGTGTACTACCGGGAACATTTTGACCCTGATGACTTGGGGAACATCGGCTGGCAGGGAACGGTTTCCGAGATTGGCGGCTGGGGCGGCGGAGTCTTCAACGGCGGGGCGTGGCTGGAAATCGACGGCCGCAGCGTGGATATCCACTACCGGAACCTCGACGTTGTTGAGCATGAGCTGGCCGAGGCGCAGCACGGCAGGTTCCACATTGAGCCGCTGATGTTCCATCTGGCCGAGATCCCCAGCTATCTGGTCGTGGCCGAACTCGGCATCAACCGTGTCCTTCGCGGGGATGTGCCGCAGCCGGAGTACCCGCAGGTCCTCCGCAGGACCGCCCCGAGCGCCTGGATGGACCGGGCCCACCTGACGCTCGGCTACGGGCGCCTGACGGAACCGGCCGACGCCCCGGCCATCTCCGCTGCGATGGCAGCACACGCCGTGCTCGCCGCCCGGGGCGAGTGGGTCACCAACGAGAAGCGGCTCCTGGAGCGTGCAGGGTTGCGCCACATGGACGAGCTCATCTTTGGGCTGCACCGGGAGCCACCCGTCCTTGGGGAAACTATCGATCAGGCAATCCAGCTCTTCAACGATGCTTTGACCGGAGCAGTGCCCTGATCCGCTTCGGCTCCGGCTCGCACGGCCAAGCCGCCAGGGTGTGCCAGGGCCAATGCCTGCTACGAGGAAAGCGTTCCCGGTAAATTGCCGGTATCCCCCGGTTCCTCCCCCACGATGACGGCCAGGACTCCCAGTCCTGCATGGGCAGCAAGTACGGCCGGAAGGGAACTTGCCTGGGCCGGGGGGCACAGCGGCAATGCGCGCGCCAACCGTTCGGCCAGGCTCTTAGCCTCGTCAGGATTCCCAAAGTGGTGCACGGCGAGCCGAACGGCAGGGGCCGGGCGGGCACCTGCATCAGCGGCAACCATCTCTTCCAGCCGGGCCACAGCCTTTGCGGCCGACCGGACCTTTTCCAGCGGTACGATCTTGCCGCCCTCCACCGCAAGGATGGGCTTGATGGCCAGCATGGTGCCAAGCAGCGATGCCGCAGCGCCGATGCGGCCCCCGCGCCGCAGCTGCTCCAGGCTGGGAACGTAGAAATACACTTTGGTCCGCGAAGCCTGTTCCGACGCGGCAGCGGCAACGGCGGCCGCATCACCGCCGTCGGCCGCGGCCCGGACGGCCGCCTGGACCGCCATGCCCTGGGCCATACCGACGGTCCGCGAATCGACTACCTCCACCGGGATGCCGACCCGGGCCGCTGCCAGACGGGCAGCATCCGCCGTCCCGGACAGTTCTCCTGAGATGTGTACCGACACCACCGCGTCGAACCCCCGCTGCGAGGCCGCGCGGTAGGCCTGCTCGAACTGGCCGGGTGACGGCCGCGAGGTCTTTACGGACGTTCCGCTCGCCAGTGCCAGGGCGATGGTTTCGGAGATGTCATCCTCGCCTTCACCGTAGATCTCATCCCCCACCATCACGGGCATGGGTATCACGGCCAGCCGCCCGTCACCGCTGAGCCCGGCGGTCCAGTCAGCCGGCAGCGCCGCCGCGGAGTCGGTCACCACGGCGGTGCGTACGACGGCGGCAGCCTGGGTTGCAGGGGCTTCCTGCC
>NZ_JBJURL010000090.1:0-14894 GCF_046097905.1 Pseudarthrobacter sp. NKDBFgelt
GCTCCCGTGCGGACAGCGAGCGACTCCCGGGCTTCGCGGCGCGCAGCCTGCTCGGCAGGGCGCGGCACGGGTGACGCTGCCACGAGCGCCTGCGTGAAGGGGTGCCTGGGGTTCTCGGTGACGGCGGCCGCGGGCCCGCTTTCCATGACCTGCCCCCGGTAGAGGACCACCACGCGCTGGGCCAGGAACTGGACCACGGCGATGTCGTGGGCGATGAAGAGGTAGCCCAGGCCCCGCTCGTCGCGCAGGTCGGCCAGGAGGTTCAGCACCTGCGCCTGGGTGGAGAGGTCCAGGGCGCTGACGGCTTCATCGCAGACCACGAGTTTGGGGTCGCAGATCAGGGCGCGTGCCACGGAAATGCGCTGCCGCTGGCCGCCGGAGAACTGGCTGGGGTACCGGTCCACGGCGTCCCGCGGGAGCCCCACGCGTTCCAGCATGTCCTCCGCGCGCTGCCGGGCGTCGGCAGCGCCCACGCCGCGGAGCCGGAGCGGCTCTGCCAGCGAAGAGCCCACCGTGTTCCGCGGATTCAGCGAGGAGTTGGGGTCCTGGAAGACGGCCCGCAGTTCGCTGCCCAGGGCCCCGCGCTGGGCACCGCCGGCGGACGTGATGTCCTTGCCCTCATAGGTGATGGTCCCTCCTGAGACCTTCTGGAGTCCCAGGATGGCCTTGCCGATGGTGGATTTGCCCGAGCCGGATTCCCCCACCAGGCCCACGGTTTCCCCGGGCGCGATGCTGAAGCTGACGCGGTCGACGGCGGCGGGGGCCGCGGCTGCCTTGCGTCCGCGGCCGTAGCGGACCACCAGGTCCTTGACGTCCAGCAGCGGCTGGGCTGCAGCCGGCCGCTGCGCGTCAGGGCGGACTGAGGTTGTGGTGCTCATGCGTGGTCCTTTTCTACAGTCCGGCGTTCCAGTCCGGCAGGTGCTTTGGCGGGTCCGGCCGGGGCGGTTCCGGCTTCAACCAGGTTCAGGACGTGGTGGCTGGGCACGTCGGTGGCCACCCAGTCCAGGCCCTCGACGGCGAGTTCGTCCGCTTTGACGCAGCGCACCAGTCCGTCCCCGGTTCCGGAGGGAAGCAGCGGGACGGGCACCATGCAGGCAGAGCCGGCGAACTGGCAGCGGGCGGCGAAGCGGCAGGTGCTGGGCCAGTCCTTGGGCTGGGGAACCTGGCCGCTGATGGTGGCAAGGCGCTCGGGCATGTCCGCGGCGTGGTTGGCATGCGGGTCCGCGGCCAGCAGGGCCAGGGTGTAGGGGTGCCGCGGGTTGTCCAGGATGCTGTCCGTCCGGCCGTTCTCCACCACCTCGCCGGCGTACATCACGGCCACCTGGTCGCAGAGGTCGGCCACGACGCCAAGGTCGTGGGTGACCATCACCACGGACATCCCGGTGTCCTTCACCAGGCCGCGCAGCAACGAGAGGATTTCGGCCTGCACCGTGACATCCAGCGCTGTGGTGGGTTCATCCGCCACGAGCAGCCGGGGCCGCCCGGAGAGTGCCAGGGCAATGGCCACGCGCTGGGCCATGCCGCCGCTGATCTGGTGCGGGTAGGTTTTGAGGATGCGGGCGGCGTCCACGATGCCCACCTTCTCCAGCAGGCCCAGGGCTTCGGCCTTCGCCTCGGCCCTGCCCATTCCGCGGAGGCGCCGGATGGCCGCGGTGAGCTGGTAGCCCACGGTGAACATCGGGTCCAGGGCACGCATGGGTTCCTGCGAGATCAGGGCGACTTCGCGGCCCCGGACGCCTTCCATGTCCTTGTCTGTTGCCGCGGCCAGGTTCCTGCCGTTCCAGAGGATCTGGCCGCCGGTCACGGAAACGCCGGAGGGCAGAAGCCCCAGGAGGGACAGCGCGGTCATGGTCTTTCCGCAGCCTGACTCCCCCACGAGGCCCAGCACGGTGCCGGGTTCGACGTCGAAGGAGACGTCGGTGACCAGGCGGACGCCGTGGCCTGCACCGTCAGAGTCCACGCCGACCGAGAGGTTGCAGACGCTGAGCGTGTTCTTGGCTGAATCGTTGGGGGCGGGGGCTGCTGCAGCGATTGCGGCCACCGCTTTTGCCCGGCGGCGCCGTGCCGCGGCCGAAGGCAGGTGCGACGCAGTTGCGTTAGGTGCCTTGCCGAGGGCGTTGCCGATCGCGTTGGCGGACAGGACGGTGAGCGCCAGCACAGCACCGGTGGGAACCATGAGCCAGGGTGCATTATAGACGTTCTGGGATGCGCCCTGGATCATGCCGCCCCAGCTCGGTTCGGGAATGGGCGGACCAAAACCGATGAACGCCAGCCCGGCCTGGATGAGCATGCCGACGGCGAAGATCAGGGCGCTTTGCACCACGATGGTGTTCGCCAGGCCGGGCAGGACATGCCGGAGGCTGATGCCCAGGGTGCTGACTCCGTCCACCTTGGCTGCGTCCACGTAGAGCTGGGACTGCAGGGACTTGGCCTGGCCCAGCATCACCCGGTACATGCCCGCGGAGATCAGCACGCCGAGGATGGCCATGATCAGCGGAATGTTGGTTCCCACTGCTCCGATGACGGCAAGGATGATCACGGTGCCGGGCAGGGACATCATGACTTCTGTGACGCGGCTGATCACCGTTTCCACGCGGTCACCGGCGGCTGCCGCCAGCATGGCCAGGATGGTGCCAAGTCCGACGGCGACCATCACCGTGATCATGGACGTCCCCAACGTGCCGGCTGCCGACGCGAAGATGCGGCTTAGGATGTCCCGGCCAAGTTCGTCGGTGCCGAGCCAGTGCGCGCCGGTGGGTCCGGACAGGACAGCGGTGAAGTCCTGGTCCTCGGTCTTGTAGGGCAGCCAAAGCGGCGCGGTCAGCGAGGCGGCCACCAGTACGGCCAGCCAGATGACCCCGGCAACGCTTGCCGGTGAGGCGAACAGCTTGCTGCCGGAGAATTTCTTCACCGCGCTTTGGCGGAGTGCCTTGGGAAGGACGGCAGCCGCCGTCGGCTCCGCTGAGTCTGCGGGTGCGGGGGCAACGTTGGGAATCATGAGGCACGCAACTTCGGGTCGAGGAACTTGGTGGCGAGTTCCAGCACCAGGTTCACGGCGACCACCACCACGGTGGCGATCACCACCACGCCCTGCACGGACGGGGCGTCATGGGTGCTGACGGAGTTCTGGACGGCTTGGCCCAGTCCGGGCATGGCGAACAGCTGCTCGGCGATGACGGAGCCGCCGAACAGCTGGATGAACTGCAGCGCGATGCCGGCCACGATGGGCAGGCTGGCGTAGCGCAGGGCGTGGACGTACAGGATCTTCCAGGTGGGCGTGGCCGTGGCGCGGAGGGTCCGGATGTGTTCCTGCTGCAGCGCCTCGAGCATGGAGGCCCTGGTCTGGCGGGCGATGAACGCTGCCCCGCCCACGGCCAGCGTGATCACGGGCAGGGCCAGGGACAGCGCCCAGTCCTGCGGCGAGGCCTCAAACGGAACATAGCCGGTGGCCGGGAAAACGGAGGACTGGACCGCCAGGAGGTAGACAAAAATGATGCCGATCCAGAAGGCCGGGAGCGCCACCGCCATGCCGCAGACACCGCCGATGACGCGGTCCGCCATGCCGCCGCGGACGGCGGCGGTGACGCCCAGTCCAATCCCAAGGACAGCACTGAGCAGCGTGGCTCCGGCAGCAAGCGATGCTGTGACAGGGAGTCTGCTCGCAAGGTCCGCACTGACCGACCGTCCGTCAATGAGGGAGATTCCGAAGTCGCCCTGGACGGCGGCGCCGAGCCACGTGAAGAACTGGGCCAGGAGCGGATCGTTCCAGCCGAGGCGCTGGTTGACTTCAGCGATCGCTTCCTGGCTGGCCCCGGCACCGAGGGATACGGCTCCGGGACTGCCGGGCATTGCGTGCACCAGCAGAAATGCCAGTACCGCAACTACCAGCACGGTGGCCAGCGCCATCAACAGGCGCTTGGTGATGAATAGTGCCATGGTGACCTCCATCGGTCAGGCCCCCGCCGGGCGGACTCTTTATGCGAGCCCGCCCGGCCGGAGCGGGAATTAGCTGGCCGGCGTGTAGGACGAGAGGAGCGGGTAGGCGTTGGTCCCGGCGAACTCCACCGGGGCCACCTTCTTGGTGTTGTAGCCCTGGTTGGTCAGTGCCTCATATAGCGGGATCATCCAGCCCGATTCCACCAGCCGCGTGTTCAGCTTGGTGGCTGCTGCCTTGACGGCGGCGTCGTCCTTGGCGGCGGCCAGCTCGCCCGTAGCGGCGCTGAGCTGCTCGTCGGTGGCCTTCTGGACGTTGGTGAAGCCGTTCAGGACTGCTCCGTACATGACGCCAACGGGGTTGTCCCAGTTCAGCGGCGCGTAGCCCAGCGGGGTTGTGGCGACGGCGGCGAAGGCTTCGTCAGTGGAGGAGGCCATCTTCACGTTCATGGTGATTCCGACGGCGGCGAGGTCCTTCTGGACGGCCTGCAGGTCCGTCTGGGTCTGGGCACTGGCGATGATTGTGAAGTCGAAGCCGTCCGGGTAGCCGGCCTCGGCCAGCAGGCTCTTGGCCTTTTCCGGGTTGTAGGCGAACGTGGTTTCGAGGTCATTGGTGAAGCCGGCGGAGTCCTTGGGCAGGGCGTTCCAGGCGGGGATGTCACCCTTGTGCAGGGCATCCACGAGGGCCTGGCGGTTGACTGCGTACTGAATCGCCTGGCGGACCTTCTCCTCAGCGAACGCCGGGGCGGTCTTGCCGATCTTGTCAAAGGAGATCATGGTGTTGACCGTGCCGCCGATCTGGGACACACCTACGCCCTTGGACTTTGCGAAGTCAACGGTGTTTGAGGTCAGCATTGCCACATCCGCCTGGCCGGACACCAAAGCGTTTGCCCGGGCCTGGGGATCCTGGACCACGCTGAAGATGACCTTGTCGAAGGCGTACTTGGACGCTTCCGGGTTGTCCTCCTTCTTCACCAGGACGTACTTGTTGCCCTTCACGGTGGAGGGATCCAGCGTGTAGGGGCCGGAGCCTGCCGGGGTCGCGGCGAGGCTGGCGGAGTCGGTGACGCCGTTTTTGCCCACGATCATGCCGGTGGTGGATGCCAGGTTCTTCTCGAATCCCGGCTGGGGCTTGGCGAAGGTCAGGGCGACTTGGGTGGGGCTGACCACGTCAACGGAGGTGATTTCCTGGGCGCCACCCTTGGCTACTGCCGAGTACGCGCTCAATGCGGGGTCCGACCGGCGGTCCAGGTTCGCTTTGACCAGCTCGGCGTCGAGCTTTGAGCCGTCCGTGAAGGTCACATCGTCCTTGAGGGCGAGCGTCAGGACGGTGTTGTCTGCGTTGTAGCTGAACTCCTTGGCCAGGCCCGGACCTGCGGAACCGTCCGGCTGCAAAGCCATCAGGCTTTCGTAGAGGCCCTCAAAGAACTGCCGCTGGGCAGCCGAGACGCGCAGCGGGTCGAAGCCGAACGAGGCCGAGTCGCTGTCGACAGCGAGGGTCAGGGTGCTGGTGTCCACTGTGGCAGTGGCCTGGCTGGATCCGCCGCCGCAGGCGGTCAACGATCCCAGCAGGAGCGCGCCAGCCAGAACGGCGGAGCTCGCACGGGCAGTGGAGTTCAGGAGTTTCATGTAGTGCGCCTTTGCATTCTGATGTGACATCGGAGAAGAACGGTGTGGGGGGCTGGCTGCTCGCCGGCTCTCCACAAGCATCGGCCGGGCGCACTGGGCACTCACATGAGAATGTCATTGATTGAAAAGGTATTGTGGTCCCGGTCACGCGACGGGAAAGGATTGGAAGCCAGGGCAGAGCGGCCCATGCGCTGTTCGTCGGCGCTGACCCGAAAGGAACCACATGACCACGGCATCACCATTCCCGCAGGACTTCCTCTGGGGCGTCGCCAGCGCCGGCCACCAGGTGGAAGGGAACAACGTCAACAGCGACACTTGGTTCCTGGAGCACCTCCCCGGCAGCATGTTCTCCGAACCGTCCGGAGACGCAGTGGACCACTACCACCGCTACCGCGAGGACATTGCCCTGATCGCCAGCCTCGGTTTCACCACCTACCGCTTCTCCATCGAGTGGGCACGCATCGAGCCGGAAGAAGGGCTGTTCTCCACGGCCGAGCTCGACCACTACCGCCGCATGCTCGAGGCCTGCCACGAGCACGGCCTCACCCCCGTGGTCACGTTCCACCACTTCACGTCCCCGCGCTGGCTCCTGGCCCTCGGTGGGTGGGAAGGCGCCCGGACGGCGGAGCTCTTTGCCCGCTACTGCGGCCGCGTGATGGCGCATCTGGGCGACCTCATCGGCGTCGCCTGCACCCTGAATGAACCCAACCTCCCCTGGCTCCTGGAGTCCTTCGGCATCGGCGGCGAAGCCCCGGAAAACCGCGGCTCCGTGCCGGTGTGGGCCGCAGCAGCCCAGCGCCTCGGCGTGGACTCCAGCACCGTTGCACCCTTCCAGTTCTGCTCCACAGAGGCCGGATTCGACGTGAAGCTGGCGGCACACCGGGCCGCCACTGCTGCCATCAAGGCCCACCGCCCCGACCTCCTGGTGGGCTGGACGCTCGCGAACTCTGACATCCAGTCCATCGAGGGCGGCCAGGAAATCGCTGACCGCGTGCGCCGCAACGTCAACGAGCGCTTCCTGGAGGCCTCCCGCGGCGACGACTTCGTGGGGATCCAGACCTACGGCCGCACTGTCTACGGCCCGGATGGCCACGCGCCGGCACCGGACGGCGCGGCAACCAACCAGATGGGTGAAGAAATCTACCCGCAGGCCCTCGAGGCCACTATCCGGGAAGCCCACCGCGTTGCCGGCATCCCGGTGATTGTCACCGAAAACGGCCTGGCCACCGAGGATGACAGGCAGCGGGTCGAATACCTGCGCGTCGCCGTCGACCGCGTGACATCCTGCCTGGCGGACGGCATCGACGTCCGCGGCTACATTGCGTGGACGGCCTTCGACAACTACGAATGGGTATTCGGCTACGGACCCAAGTTCGGCCTCATCGCCGTGGACCGGGAAACCCAGGAACGGACCCCCAAGGAAAGCGCACTCTGGCTGGGCAGCCAGGCACAGGTGCATACAGACCAGGAACACACCGGCCTGGACCACCCAGCCCAGGCACCTGCTTCCGGGGCCGGCAGGGCACCCCAGCCCGCCTGACCGCCGTCGCGCACTTCCGTCCCCAGCACCTGTACATCCCGAAAGGCTTTCTTCCATGCCCGGACCACTGGACGGCATTACCGTCGTCGACCTCACCCGCGCCTTGGCCGGTCCCCACGCCACCATGATGATGGCTGACCTGGGCGCCCGCGTCATTAAGGTCGAATCCCCCGACGGCGGCGATGACACCCGGGGCTGGGGGCCACCTTTTGTGGGGGATGCGGATGAGCGCCAGTCCACGTATTTCCTGTCCTGCAACCGGAACAAGGAATCCATCACCGTCGATTTAAAGAGCGACGACGGCGCGGAGACTTTGCGCCGGCTGATCCGGAACGCTGATGTGCTGGTGGAGAACTTCCGGCCCGGAACCCTGGACCGCCTCGGCTTCCGTCCGGAAGCGGTGGAGGAGCTCAATCCCCGCACGGTCATCCTTTCCATTTCCGGATTTGGCCACGACGGGCCCGAAGGCGGACGGGCCGGCTACGACCAGATCGCGCAGGGGGAAAGCGGCCTGATGTCCCTCACCGGATCCGGGCCTGACGATCCGCAGCGGGTGGGAGTTCCAATTGGTGACTTGCTGGCCGGGATGTACGGAGCGTACGGGGTGCTGGCGGCCTTGCTTGAGCGGGAGCACACCGGCCGGGGGCAGGTGGTGCGCACCTCGTTGCTCGCGTCCCTCGTTGGAGTCCACGCGTTCCAGGGCACCCGCTGGACTGTGGCCGGCGAGACCGGTGCGGCGCAGGGAAACCATCACCCGTCCATCGCCCCGTACGGCCTGTTCCGGTGTGCGGACGGGGCCGTGCAGATCGCCGTCGGTTCGGAGGGTCTGTGGTCACGGTTCGCAGCGTTCGCCGGGTTGGATCCTGAGGACCAGGCATTTGCGTCGAATGCGGCCCGCGTGGAAAACCACGCCCGGCTCGTTGCTGCGATCGAAGCACACTTTGCAGCCCATAAGGCCGAAGACCTGCTCACTGCCATGAAGGCGGCCGGCATACCGGCGGGGAAAGTCCGGACCATCGACGAAGTGTACGCATGGGACCAGACCAGGTCCCAAGGGCTGGCGGTTGGGGTCGAACATCCATCCCTCGGACCCATCGAGCTCCCCGGCCCGCCCCTGCGGTTCTTCGATCACGCGGGCGTTGAAACCACCAAGCGGGATCATGAGGCTCCGCCGCTGCTGGGCCAGCACCGGGCATCCGTCATGCAGTGGCTGGGCCAGACGGTGACTGTATGACCCAGCAGGCTACGCCGGGCCGCATCAGCCCTGAAGAACTCATTGCCCTGGCCCTCGACCCCGGGAGCTTCCGTACCTGGGATCGGCCACTCCCCCGGCTGGCCATCGAAGAGGGCTACGCCGAGGAACTGGCCGCCGCGAAAGCCAAGTCCGGGCGCGATGAATCGATCATCACCGGCGAAGGATGCATCGAGGGCCGGCGGGTGGCCGTCATCCTCAGCGAGTTCACCTTCCTGGGCGGCTCCATAGGCGTTAGCGCAGCAACCCGGATAACCGAGGCGATTGAAAAGGCAACACACCTGGGTCTACCGCTGCTGGCCTCCCCTGTATCGGGCGGAACCAGGATGCAGGAAGGGACGGCAGCCTTTGTCCAGATGGCCCGGATCACCGCCGCGGTCAACGCCCACAAGCGGGCCCGCCTCCCGTACCTGGTCTACCTTCGGCACCCCACCACAGGCGGGGTGTTCGCGTCCTGGGGATCGCTGGGACACGTCACTGCTGCCCAACCGCAGGCGATGATCGGATTCCTGGGACCGAAAGTGTACAAAGCGCTCTTTGGCAAGGAATTCCCGGCCGGGGTCCAGCAATCCGAGAACCTTCACCGCCACGGGAAAATCGATGCGGTCACCCACCCCCGCCACCTGCGAAAATTCATCATTGGCATCCTCACCGTACTCAATGCCAATCCCGATGAGTTGCGGACAGGGAACCACCCGGACTCTGCGCCAGCTGTTGATGATGCGGACACCGGAGCCAGGGAAACCCAATCATGGCCTGCCGTCACGGCCTCGCGGCTCCCGCTGCGCCCCGGCCTGCGCGACTTCCTTCGCCTGGCCGCGGGGGACCTGGTCCCCTTAGGCGGAACCGCCGGAGAAAGCCCCAAAACCCTTGCGATCGCTTTGGCAACCATCGGGGGCCGGGGAACAGTCGTCGTCGGGCTCGACCGCAAAGGGGCCGACGGCGGAGCCACCTTTGGCCCCGCAGAGCTGCGGGAGGCCCGGCGCGGGATGGACCTGGCTGAGGCTCTGGGGCTACCGCTGCTCACCGTCATCGACACCCCGGGCGCAGAACTGTCAAAAGAAGCGGAAGAGGGCGGCCTTGGACAGGAAATCGCCCTCACTCTGGCAAAGCTGCTCGATCTGCGTGTCCCCACCATGACGCTGCTCCTGGGCCAAGGGGCAGGTGGCGGAGCCCTGGCCCTGTTTCCCACAGACCGAATCGTCGCCTTCAGCAACAGCTGGCTCGCACCGCTGCTACCCGAAGGGGCCAGTGCCATTGTCCACGGAAACACCCGCCACGCGGGAGCCATGGCCCAGCAGCAAAGAGTAAGTGCTTCGGCTATGTTCCAGGACGGCTTGCTCGACGAAGTGCTGGAAGAGCCCGACAGCTTCCAGGCACGGTCCGCTAATATTTTCCTGGCCAAGGCAGCGTCAGCGGTGGATCAGCACTTGCGGGACATCGCGACCACCGACCTCGACGTCCTCATCAAGGACCGTTCCCGCCGCTACGTCCCGGGAAGGCCCTAAAGCGACAACCATGACAGACGCCAAACCGCCTTCGGGAGCCGTCCGCGGCACCACGGTCAGCGTGGAAGGAACACCGGTCCACCGATTCCTGGGAATCCCCTACGCCGAGCCGCCGTCAGGCTCCCGGCGCTTCCGCCCGCCAGCCCCGGCCGCGCGCCGGCAAGAGGTGCGTGACTGCACAACGCAGGGCCCCGCAGCGCCGCAGAACCCCGAGTCCCACGCGCCGCCGGGCACGGAACCACGGACATGGAGCGAGCATGACTGCCTCAACCTGAACATCTGGACGCCCGCTGTGGAGGACGGCGCCAGGCCGGTCATGGTGTGGGTTCACGGCGGCGCCTACCTCTCCGGCTCCAACAGTGACGCCATGTACGACGGCGGCAGCCTCGCCGCTGCTTCCGGCACCGTAGTGGTGACGGTCAATTACCGGCTGGGCGCACTGGGTTTCCTGCACCTGGCGGAGGTGCTGGGGGCCGGCTACGAGGATTCCTCGAACCTCGGCCTCCTGGATCTGCTGGAAGCGCTGCGCTGGATCCAGGGCAACATTGGGGCTTTCGGCGGCGACCCTGGCAACGTCACGCTGTTTGGGGAGTCGGCAGGGGCGGCCGCTGTCGGCACCCTCCTGGGCATGCCGTCGTCGTCCGGCCTTTTCAGGCGGGCCATCATGCAAAGCGGTACCGCGGAACGCTACCGCAGCCAGCTGGAGTCCACCCGCATCTGTGAGGAGTTCCTGGCGCTGTGCAGCCTGGACAGGGCCCGAGCCCGGGAGGTCCTTACCCTGCCCGTTGAGCGGATCCTCACAGCGCAGGAAGAACTGGTGCGGCGCGCTGGGGAAGCGACCTTCGCAGTTCCGTTGCCTTTCCAGCCCACAGTCGGGACACCGTCGCTTCCGCTGCCGCCCCTGGACGCGGTGCGCGGCGGGCTCAACACCGGGGTGGACCTGCTGCTCGGAACGAACCTGAACGAGGGCTCATTCGCCGTCGAGATGCGTCCTGGCACTGCAGCGGACCCGGACTACCCGGACCGTGCCGCAGCCGTGCTGTCCGGCGCAGGGGTCCCGCGGGCGGCTGCCTCCGGCTATGCGGAGGCGCTCACCCGGCTGTTGGGCAGGGAACCGGCAGGCAAGGAACTCCTGGAGGCCGCCATTGCCGACTCCGTCTACCGGCAGCCCAGCAACAGGCTCCTCGACGCGCGGAGTGGAGCCGCAGGAAGGACATTCTCCTACCTTTTCACCTGGCGCAGCCCTGCCATGGGCGGAAAGCTGGGGGCCTGCCACGCGCTGGAGATCCCGTTCGTGTTCCGGCACGCGGACAGCCCACAGGCAGCCTTCCTCACTCGCGGTAAGGCGCCAACGTCAATCAGCAACGCCATGAGCGGCGCGTGGGCGGCTTTCGCGCAGGCCGGAACTCCACGAATGCCCGGGCTGGAGTGGCCGGAGTATGAACCGCAGCGGGCCACGATGATCCTGGACGAGACGCCCCGTGTGGACGCCGACCCCCGCCGGGAGCTGCGGGAGTTCTTTGACGCCGTCAGGCTGCGGCCAGCGAGTTAAGCGTGTCCCGGATCCCGTTCAGTGCCGGATCCCGGAGCGACATGAAGGCCGGCTTCAGGAGCGGCTGGATAATCTTGGCGGGTCCTTTGATACTGAACTCGGCCGTGTACTTCACCACCGAGCCGGCGCCATTGGGGCTGACGTCGATGGAATCGAAGGAGGTGACGGTTTTGTTCTCACCCCGCAGCTTGATGTGGTTGTCCGTCAGCTCGATGACCTCGTAGACCAGGCTTTGCCGCTTACCCCGGAACTCGGCTTCGGCGTGGTATTTGTGCCCCACGGCCACCGGCCCCGGCGTGACTTTATCCATGACAGGAGTGTTGGGATCCCACTTGGGGGTGTTCTCGAACTGGCTCAAAAAGGCAAAGGCCTTCTCGGCGGACAATGTGGTTTCCACGCTTCCAGCGACTGTGATCATCACCCCAGTGTAGGAACAGGCCGCCCGCAAACACAGCCCCCGGCTATGGACACGGCGGCCGCAAACCTCGTGGCCTAGCCGTTTCTTGGTAGTTTCGTAGTTCGCCCCGAATAGTCTCGGCCCCCCCGGGTACAGGGATTATGGACAGGGCGGCCAGGCAGCACGCCTTGGGACCGCGGAAACAACTTGTAGAAAGAGGACTCATGCGGGAACCTATGGCCAGCGACGGTGTCTTTGAATCGGAGACCGTTGCAGGTGACGACCAGGAAGCAGGTTCGGCGGCAGCTGAGCCCTTGGTGGAACCGGACGTCAATTTCGACGAACATCTTTATCCTGCCCGGCCCAAGGCGCTGAGGCCGACAGCGCGCCGCCGCCAGTACTACGCCACCAGGCCGTCCTTCGAATTCGATGGGCGGAACGCGGCCTACGTCGAATGGCTTCGGAACCAGGCGATGCTGGGAGATGCGAACGCACTGGCCCGGCAGCTGTCCGGGCAGGCCAGCATGTGGCAGAACTCCTACGCGCACCCCAACCCCCGGGCCGCCGTCGAGCGCGCACCGGTGTGGTTCACCGCGTACCCCCTGTCCTTCATCACCAGGTCCAGCCAGTCCTTCCTCTCCGCCCTGGGTGATCCGGCCATGTGGGAAGCCTTCAGCGAAATCGGGATCCGGGCCATCCACACGGGCCCGGTCAAGCTCGCGGGCGGCATCAGCGGCTGGTCCCAGACGCCCAGCGTTGACGGGCACTTCGACCGGATCAGCATGGCGATCGATCCGGTGTTTGGCACGGAAGACGAGTTCCGCTCCATGTGCCAGGTGGCCGCGGACCACGGCGGAACGATTATCGATGACATTGTTCCCGGGCACACCGGCAAGGGTGCCGATTTCCGCCTCGCCGAAATGAACTTCCGGGACTACCCCGGGATCTACCACATGATTGATATCCCTGAGGAGGACTGGCACCTGCTGCCGGACGTGCCGGAGGGGCAGGACTCGGTGAACCTGAGTCCCGACTCCGAACAGGCCCTGCAGAAGGCCGGCTACATCATCGGCCGGCTGCAGCGGGTCATCTTCTACGAGCCCGGCGTCAAGGAAACGAACTGGAGCGCCACCCGGGCGATCGTTGACACCACAGGGAAAACCCGCCGCTGGGTCTACCTCCACTACTTCAAGGCCGGCCAGCCTTCCATCAACTGGCTGGATCCAACCTTCGCCGGAATGCGCCTGGTGGTCGGCGACGCGCTGCATTCCCTGGTTGACCTTGGCACCGGGGCGCTCAGGCTCGATGCGAACGGCTTCCTGGGCGTGGAGAAAAGCGCCGAAGAGCAGCCGGGCTGGTCCGAGGGGCACCCGCTGTCCGAGGCAGCCAACCAGCTCATCGGGTCCATGATCCGCAAGGTGGGCGGGTTCTCCTTCCAGGAGCTGAACCTGACCATCGACGACATCAAAGCCACCTCGGAAGCAGGCCCGGACCTTTCCTACGACTTCATCACGCGGCCGGCGTACCACTACGCGCTGGTCACCGCCGATACCGAGCTGCTGCGCCTGGCGCTCCGCCTGTCCATGGAGATCGGCGTCGACCAGGCGTCACTGGTCCACGCGCTGCAAAACCATGACGAACTGACCTACGAGCTGATGCACTTCGCTGCCGGACACCGGGACGAGATGTTCGAGCTCGCCGGCCAGGAGCTCACGGGGGCTCAGCTCGCGGAGCAGGTCCAGCAGACCATGCGGGAGCGCCTGACCGGGGAGAACGCCCCCTACAACGCGGTGTTCACCACCAACGGGATCGCCTGCACAACGGTCAGCTTCATCATGGCCGCCCTGGGGGTCCAGGACCCTGACGCGATCACTCCGGAGCAGGAGGCGCAGATCCTGGATGTGCACATCCTCCTCTCCATGTACAACGCCCTGCAGCCGGGCGTCTTTGCCCTGTCCGGCTGGGACCTTGCCGGCATCACAGCGCTGGACCGCAAGAGCGTCGAGGAACTCACGGCCCAGGGTGACACCCGCTGGATCAACCGCGGGGCGCACGACATCATGGGCACCAGCCCGGATGCAAAATACTCCTCCTCCGGCATGCCGCGGGCCCGCAGCCTCTACGGCCCGCTCCCCGACCAGCTGCAGGACCCCGGCTCCTACGCCAGGCGGCTCCAGCAGATCCTGGCTGTCCGGGAGGAACACGGCATCGCCACAGGGTCGCTGCTGGATGTGCCGGGCGTTTCGCACCGCGGCCTGCTGGTGATGGTCATCCAGCTGGGCAGCGGAGCGCTGGAGGTGACCGTGCTGAATTTCTCCGACCAGGATATTGCCGGCAGCATCCAGTCCAGCCACCTGGTCCCCGGGTCCGCCGTGCACGACCTGTTCAGCGGCGCATCGGTTGGCCAGGTTGACGACCTGCACAGCTTCTTCCTCGAACTGCCTGCCTTCCAGGGGACGGCACTGCTGCTGACAGAGGAGGACGCCGCCCCCGGCGAGGAGGAAGGCGTGGAGCACGGGGAGGTATCGCCGTAGCGGACGGGATGCCCGGCGCCGTTCGGGAATCCCTTTGAGTTGTGAACCGTTAACTGAATGTGCGGCTGACGTGCCGCGCCGTTAACGAGGGATTGAATGAACGCGAAGTTTGTTTCAGTGGAAGACGACGCCGGGAAGGTCACCCGGTACGTCCGGCATGCCAACGGCGGCGGGCTTGTTGCCCCCGGAGCCTCGGTCCCCGAGAATACCCGCATCGGCCCCATGACGTATGTGGAGCAGGGTGCCAAGGTGGGTTCCGGGTGCCGCATCGGCCACGGCAGCTGGATTGACCGCGACGCCACAATCGGCGAGCGTGCCATCATTGGCGACGGCGTACGCATCGGCCGGGGAACGGTGATCGGAAACCGGGTGAACATCGGCAGCCATTCGCGGATCGGCTCCGGGGTCCTGATCGAACACGGAGTCCAGGTCCACGCGGACTCCGCCGTTCCGGACGGCGGGCAGGTCCTCGCGGGCACTGGGCGCAACAGGCCGTCTCGGCTCAGGCGGCCACGCGGCCCCTGCTTGGCCGGTGCTGCCTGCCCTTCC
>NZ_JBJURL010000091.1:0-14693 GCF_046097905.1 Pseudarthrobacter sp. NKDBFgelt
GGACACCTCCCGGATCACCATCAGGGCCCACGGAACGGGCGGCAGCATTGATGGGCTGCCGCCCGGCCTTAAACTCCCCCGCCTCCCGTACCCGCTGCCTTGGTGGTGGACGACGACGGCCGCTCGGCCCTGCCGGCCGGTCCGCCCAGGTGCGTCCCGGCGGAGTCGGCACGGGAGCCGTCAGCGGATGCGGCGTGTTCCCCCACCCCGGCTGCCACCGGAACCCTGGCTGCGTCCTGGGCCTGGCCGGACTGCGAGGCCTGCGCAGCCTTGAGGTCGATCGCGCGCAGCGCCTTGCTGCTCTTGGCCAGGTCCCAGGCGAAAGCGATGAAGGCGACGGTGTACGTGCCGGCCGCCAGCAGCATAAAGAGCTCGCTGTACTGGCCCATGGTTTCGTTAATTCCGTACGGCATTACTGGTCCTTTTCGGGCCCGGTGGGGCCGGCTGGGGTGGTGGCTGGGCCTGTGGTTGCGGCAGCTCCGGTGCTATTGTCCCCCGGGCTGCCGGGAGTTTCCTGTGAGGGCCGGGGCGGGCCCTGGTCCGGATCCAGCTGCCACTCTTCGGTCAGCAGCTTCCGGAGGGCTGCCGCTTCCCCGGCAAGCCGGTGGTCCTCGCCGCGGGCCAGGAGCCCGTACTCAACCATGGTGCGGCCGTCCTCGTGGGTGCCGGTGCGGATCCACACGCGGCGGCGGTTGACGTACAGCGAGAGGATCAAGCCGGCCACGGCCAGCAGCGCGAAGATCAGGGCGTAGAGCTGGCCTGGGTTGTGGTGGATGTCCACTCCGATGTACCGCTTGACGCCGTCGAAGCTGATGCTGCCCTTCCCGTCAGGGAGTGTGTAGCTGGTCCCCGGCGAGAGGGTAATGCCGCCGGCGTCCAGGTTGCGGGCGTTGAGCGGGGTAAGGTCCTTGACGTCCAGTTCGAAGACGTTCTGCGGCGCTCCGTCATCCAGGCCAAGGTCGCCGTAGTAGGAGTTGAGCGTGAGCTGCGGGTTGAAGAGTTCCGGGTCACCGCTGAAGGAAACCCCCTCATCGGTGATGAAGGCAGTGGGCAGGAAGAAGCCGGCGAATCCGAGCTGGTCGGGCGCGGCGTCGGGGACCTTGATCACCACGGAGGAGTAGTAGTTGTCCCCTTGCAGCTTGGCCACCACGGGGCCCTGCATGGCCACGTTGCCGGCGCCGTCCCGGATGGTCACCACGGGGGCATAGCCGTTGCCGGTGAGGTAGATGCTGGTGCCGCCCAGGGTGACGGGATCGTTGACCTTCAGGGTTTCCTGCCGCGCGGGCGCATCCGGGTTTTCCCTGGTGGTCACTGCGGCCGAGAAATCGATCGGCTGGCCGAACTTGCCCTCGGACTCGCGGTCGAACGTGATGTCGAACTTGTCCAGCTGGATGGAATAGGGCTGCAGCTGGCTGGACTGGAAATTGGTGCCGGGCGTGAACTGGTCGTAGCCCACCAGGGTGTTCACGAACGTGTCCCCCTCCACCAGGATCCGCTGGCCGCTGTAGCCGAACAGGCCGCCGATGGCCACGGACACCAGGACGCCGATGAGGGACGTGTGGAAGACGAGGTTGCCCACTTCCTTCAGGAAGCCGCGCTCGGCCCCCAAAGACGGCCGCGCGCCGTCGTCGTCCCTTACCTCAACGCGGTAGCCGCGCTTCTTCAGCAGTCCGGCGGCGCCGTGGATGGCGTCCGACGCCGGGATCCCGGCCCGGGCGGGTATCACCAGGGTCCCGTACTCGGGGAGGCGGGAGAGCCGCTTGGGGGTTCGCGGCGGCTGGGACCGCATCGCCTTGTAGTGGGCGATGGCGCGCGGTACCACGCAGCCGATCAGGGAGATGAACAGCAGCAGGTAGATGGCCGAGAACCAGGCCGAGGAGTAGACGTCGTACAGCTGCAGGGTGTCCAGCAGCTTGCCGTAGTCCGGGTTGTCCTTGATGTACTGGGTGACCACGGACGGGTTGGCGGGGCGCTGCGGGAACAGCGAGCCCGGAACGGCGGCAACGGCCAGGAGCAGCAGCAGGAACAGCGCCGTGCGCATGCTGGTCAGCTGGGTCCAGGCCCAGCGCAGCATCTCATTGGGACCCAGTGCGGGAAGCGCGGCGTCAGCCTTGGCCGCTGCCACACCGTCGCGCGTCGCCGGGGTGGAGGACTTTTTCTCTACGTTCACGCGCTCGCTCATCAGATCGGCAACTTCACATCGGTTTGGAACCAGTACTGGAGTTCGGTCACCCAGGCGCCCCAGACGCCGCTGGCCATCAGCAGGCCCAGCACCACCAGGATGCCCCCGCCGGTGCGCTGGATGGCCAGGCGGTGCTTGCGGAAGAACGCCATCACACCCATCCCCCGGCGGACCGCCAGTGCGATCAGCAGGAAGGGGATGCCCAGGCCCAGGCTGTAGACGAAGGCCAGGAAGGCGCCCTTGGCCGCGGACGATCCCCCGGAAAGGCTCAGCAGCTGCACGGCCGAGTAGGTGGGCCCGATGCACGGCGCCCAGCCCAGCCCGAAGGTCAGGCCCAGCAGCGGCGCTCCCCAGAGCCCGGCCGGCGGCCTGGCGGAGATCTTGGCGTCGCGCTGCAGCCAGCTGAAGCCGCCCATGAAGACGACGCCCATGACAATCACCAGGATGCCCAGGAGCTGGGTGATCCACGCATTCTGAGAACCGGTGATCAGGGTTCCCAGCTGGCCGAAAGCCCCGCCGAGGAGGACGAAAATGACCGAGAAACCGAGCACGAACAGCCCGATGCCCACCAGCATCCGGCCGCGCTTCTGCTTCTGCAGGTCCACGCCACTGAGCCCGGTGACGTAGCCCAGGTATCCGGGGACCAGGGGCAGCACGCATGGAGAGAGGAAGGAAACCAGTCCGGCCAGCAGGGCCACCGGGATGGCAAGCAGGAGCGAGCCGTTCAGGATGGCTTCGGCGAAGGGGCTGTTCACGGTCCGGACCGCCGCTACTCTGCCACGGCGGCAGCGATGAGGGCCTTCAGGGTGCCCTTTTGGACTTCGCCCAGGACACGGGAGGCCACGCGGCCCTGCTTGTCCAGCACCAGGGTGGTGGGGACCGCGCCGGGCGGAACCAGTCCGGAGACAGCCAGGAGGACGCCGCCGTCCTTGTCGTCAAAGCTGGGGTAGGTCAGGTTGAAGGTCTTTTCGAAGGCCTCGGCGGTGGCTTTCTCGTCCCGCAGGTTGACGCCGTAGAACTGCACGCCCTGGTCCTTGAACTCCTGGTGGAGCTCTTCCAGGATGGGGGCCTCCACGCGGCACGGGGCGCAGGCGGCGAACCAGAAGTTCAGCACCGTCACCCTGCCCTGGAAGTCGGCGGGCGCCACGGTGGTGCCGTTGAAGAGCGTTCCGTTGACCTGGATGGCGGACTTGCGGTCCCCGGCCGCAAACTCCGTCACGGAGCCGTCGCCGGCAACATAGTTTTTGTTGTCCCCTGCCTTGGCCTGCTGCGCCAGGGCATCCTCCTGGGCGCAGCCGGACAGGCCCAGGGTCACAGCGGTCAGGGCCAGGCCGCCGGCAGCCAGCAGGCTCCGGCGGGAGGTCACGGGATTGCGGTGGGTCACAGCTAGGCTCCAGGGGTGCTGGACGCACCCGGAAGAAGGGAAGCCGCCGGTTCGCTGTACTGCACGCGCAGGAGCGTGCCGGCGTCGTCGAACACCAGGGAGGTAATGGAGGTCAGGGTGCATTCGCGTTTCCGCGGGTCATGCCACAGCGGCTTTCCCTCAGCGCTGAGGCGGGTGGCCCAGATGGGTAGCTGGTGGCTGACCATGATGGCTTCCGGCCCGTCCGTCCCGAAGTCCCCGGCCGCCAGTTCGATGGCACGCAGCCGCGCGTCCTGGACCGCCTCCATCACCCGGGAAGCCTGCTTCTTGTACGGTTCGCCCCAGGACGGCCGCAGCGGATTGACCAGCCGCGGCCAGTGCTTCGGGCGGCGCAGCTCAGCCTTGGTGACCCTCATGCCCTCGAAGTAGTTCTCCGCCTCGATGATCCGCTCGTCCGTGTGGATCTGCAGGCGCAGGGCGTCCGACGTCGGCCGGGCAGTTTCCTGCGCACGGTCCAGCGGCGAGGCTGCCAGGTAGGTGATACGGGCACCGCCGGCGGCGCGGCGGCTGAAGTGTTCGGCGAGGGTGCGTGCCATCTCCTGCCCCAGTTCGGAGAGGTGGAATTCGGGCAGCCGTCCGTACAGAACGCCGTCGGGATTGTGGACCTCGCCGTGGCGGAGCAAATGGACAGTGGCTTGGGGCATGTTTACCAGTTTCTCAAAGATGGCGTGCGATCCGAAATCTCCCGCACAAGCTTCTACAGAGAGTAGAACTGAAGTTTTTGAAGAAATGTTCCGAAGTCGGGAACAAAACATGCAAATGCATGTTTATACTGGATGCAGCAGTTAGTTGAGACTTCAACAGATGAAGTTTCAACAGCAAACCCGACAGTACGCAAACCCAAGGAGCATCACCATGGCACTTCCCGCAGACATCACCACCGGCACCTGGACCCTGGACAACTCACACAGCGAGATCGGCTTCACGGTCCGCCACGCAGGCATCAGCAAGGTCCGCGGCCAGTTCACCGAAGCCGATGCCACCCTTGACCTCCCCGAGGACGTCACCGGCGCCCGGATCAACGCCACCATCAACACCGCCAGCTTCGATTCCGGCGACGTAAACCGCGACGGCCACGTCAAGGGCGAGGACTTCTTCGACGTGGAGAAGTTTCCCGAAATCTCCTTTGTCTCCAACGGCCTCGTGGCCAAGGGCGACAGCTACGAGCTGACCGGCGACCTAACCATCAAGGGTGTCACCCGCCCCGTCACCCTGGACACCGAGTTCAACGGTGTGGCTGTTGACCCCTTCGGCAACACCCGTGCAGGCGTTTCCGCCGAGACCACAATCAGCCGCAAGGACTTCGGCCTGACCTGGAACGCCATCCTCGAGACCGGCGGCGTCCTGGTGAGCGACAAGGTTGCCATCAACCTCGAACTCGCCTTCATCGCTCCCGCGGCATAATTCCTTCCGCTCCGGCACCCCGGCCCTGGACTCCCGCAGTCCGGCGCCGGGGTGCCGTCTTTAAGCACACCGCTCCTTCCGGGTCCCGGCGGGGTTTACAGTGAGGGCCATGAGCAATTCACCCAGCGCGCCGCGGAGCGGTTTTGCCCGAATGTTCCTGGTGACGGGCCTGCCCACCGAACTCAAGGTCTCCTTCTGGATCTGGTTTGTGGGCGGCATCCTGGGCCTGCTGGGTGGAATGCTGGGCATGCTGGCGTCGCTGGTGCTCTTTGCCGCGGCACCAGGGGCGGCCACGCTGGTGCTCCTGCTCATGCTGCTGGCGGCAGCGGTCGGTGCTGCGCAGATTGTCCTCGCCCTTGCCATGAAGGACGGAAAGCATTGGGCCCGGCTGGGCCTCACGGCCCTCACCGGCGCCACCCTAATCCTGGCGGTGGCCAACGCCATGATGGGCGTGGGCCAGGGCGGCAACTGGGCAACGTTCCTCATCAGCCTGGCGGCAACGGTCCTGCTGTGGCTGCCCAATTCCCAAGCCTTCTTCACGGCGGCCCGCTCCGGGAATACCTCTTCCGAATGACCCACAAGGCGCCTGCCCGGGGGTACGGTGGACGTAAGTGATGCTGGGGGTAGGGGACAGGACCGATCCCGGCGATTTACCTGGAACCCGACACGCAAAAGGACCGCCCATGAGCACTCCCCCCGTCCCGCCTCCCGTTCCGAACGAGCCCGAGCCCGGCTCCGAGTCTGGCAGCCAGGGTCCGCGCTACGGCCAGAATGCACCCCAGTATGGCCAAAACCAGCCCCAGTACGGCCAGCAGTCCGGAGCACCGCAGTATGGACAGAATGCCCCGCAGTATGGGCAGAACCCGCCGCAGTACGGCCAGTCCGGCGCACCCCAGTACGGGCAGAACCCGCCGCAGTTCGGACAGAATCCGCCGGCAGCACCCGGCTATGGCCAGCAGCCGTACGGACAGTCCCCGTACGCGCAGTATCCGTCGGAGCAGCCCCAGCCGTCCGGCAGCACGGGCGTCCCCCAGATGGTCAACATCTCCTTCTGGCTGTTGATTGCATCCGCCGCGATCTTTGTCATTTCGATGCTGACCGGGCTGACCACGCTGGACGATCCCATGTTCCGAGACGCCTTCGAAACTCAGATTGAGGGCAGCGGCGCTGGAGTCACCTACGAGGATATGAAGGGCGTCATCGCCGGCACCCTGGTGGTGTTCGCCATCATCGGGCTCGCCCTCTACTTGCTGGTGGCATTCTTCGTCCGCAAGGGCAAGAACTGGGCACGGATCCTGGGCACGGTCTTCGCGGCACTGTCCATCTTCGGCCTCTTCGGCCCGCCAAGCTTTGCAACCATCGGCACCCTGCTGGGGATCGCGGCCATCGTGCTGCTCTACCTGCCGGCCTCGGCCCCGTATTTCCGGCGCCAGCAGCCGTTCGCCAACCCTTACGGCGGCAATATGGGTAACCCGTACGGACGGTAACTCCAAGCACCACCCACCCTTCGGGCGTGGGCCCCGGAACCAGCAAGCACCGCTGACGTAATCTAGGCGGTCTGCCCCGGGGCCTGCGCCCGTTGTGCGTGATAGGCGAGGATCTGCAGTTCCGTTGCCATGTCCACCTTGCGAAGGTTAACGCCTTCCGGCACCTGGAGCATGATGGGGGCGAAGCTGAGGACGCTGCGGACCCCGGCCGCCACCACGCGGTCGCAGATGTCCTGGGCCACGGACGCGGGCAGGGCGAGGACCACCATATTGGCTCCCGTGCGGTGGAGCACGGTTTCCAGGTCCGCCACATCGCTGACGCGCAGCCAGCCGACCTCGTTGCCCACCACCATCTGGTCCGCGTCAAAGATGGCCACGACGTCGAAGCCCCGGGATTCGAAGCCGCCGTACCGCGCAAGGGCCTTGCCCAGGTTGCCGGCACCGACGATGGCCACCTTCCAGTCGTGGGTGAGGCCCAGGGCGGCGGCGATGTGCCGGCTGAGGTACTGCACCTCATAGCCCACACCGCGGGTGCCGTAGGAGCCCACATGGGAAAGATCCTTGCGGAGCGTTGCGGAGCTGACGCCGGAGGCCTCGGCAAGGGATTCGGAGGAGACCCGCTCCACGCCCTCGGCCAGAAGCGTATTAAGGGCACGGAGGTAGAGTGTCAGCCGGGCCACTGCAGCGGGCGGAATCTGTTTGGCTGCCGTGCCCGCAGCTCCCGGCAGGTCCGGGACAGCCTGGGGGGTTGAATCCAGCGAAGCCACCAGCCCCTCCCTCGCATCGCGTTGTGACTCCACTCTAGGGCCCAACCGGCAATGCCATCAAAGCAGGTGCCGCCGATGCAAGGGACGCGACAAGCCTCTCCGCCACGGTTCTGCTCCCCTACTGCGCCATGGCCCGCTGGAGCACGCGTGCCAGCCGGGCTTCGTCGATTTTCCAGAAGTCGCGCTGCACGCCATCCACCAGCACCACCGGGATTTCCTCCGCGTAGCGCTCACGGAGTTCCGGCTGGTTGTCCACCAGCTCTTCGCTCCACTCAAGTCCCAGCGAGGCGGTAACCCGGCTGACGGCGTCGCGCGCGTCTTCGCAGAGGTGGCAGTCTGCCTTGGTGATCAGGACAACGCGGGGTATGGCCATGCCTTAACCGTAGTCCCGTTCCCGTGGGTCCGGCGACGCCGGGCAAGGGGTGGACAAGGCTAAACGGGGATTGAACAGTGGATTGACTAGACTCGACTGCATGCCCGAGGAGAAGTACGTTGCCGTAGTCACCAAACCGGTTGCTGCGCCGCAACCGGGCGAGGCGGCGTTCTTCGATGTGGACAACACCCTGATGCGCGGCGCCAGCCTCTTCCACGTTGCCCGCAAGATGCACCAGCGCGGGGCGTTCACCATGGCCCAGGCCGCCGGATTCGCGTGGAAGCAGCTCAAGTTCGTGGCCCGCGGCGAAAACATGGACGATGTCCACGCAGTCCGCGACTCCGCACTGACGCTGGCCGCGGGCATCACGGTTGACGACATCAAGGCGCTCGGCGAAGAGGTCTACGACGAAATGATCGCCTCCCGCATCTGGCCGGGCGCCAAAGCGCTGGCGGAGCAGCACCTGCGCGTGGGCCGCCGGGTGTGGCTGGTGACCGCCACCCCCATCGAAGTGGCCACCGTGATCTCCACCCGGCTGGGGCTGACCGGGGCACTGGGGACGGTGGGCGAAATTTCCGAGGGCATGTACACCGGCCGCCTGGTGGGTGACATCCTGCACGGTTCGGCCAAGGCCGTGGCTGTCCAGGCCATTGCGGACGCCGAGGAGCTGGACCTCAAGCGCTGCTGGGCGTACAGCGACTCCTACAACGACATTCCGCTGCTCACCCTGGTAGGCCACCCGGTGGCCATCAACCCGGATGCCCGCCTGCGCCGGCACGCCCGCGACAACAACTGGCCGGTCTACGATTTCCGGTCCGGCCGGCGAGCAGCCACGTTCGGCCTCAAAGCCGCAACGGCCGGCGGCGCCGTCTACGGGCTCTGGAAGGGCTTCGCCCGCATCCGGGGCCCGCGCATCTAGGTAGCCGTAAGTGTCGTTTTGGGCCCTCAAAACGACACTTACTGCTACCTGGTTGGTGCCGGGGATAAAGAAATGCCCGCCGCCTCGGAAGGCGACGGGCATTTCTGCGCTGTTGAAGTATCTCTACTTCTTGTTGCGGCGCTGGTGACGGGTCTTGCGAAGCAGCTTGCGGTGCTTCTTCTTGGCCATACGCTTGCGACGCTTCTTAATAACTGAACCCACGTAAGTTCCTTACAAACTAGATGCAGTACCTGTCTGATGGAAATGTTCGTGGACAGAGCTACGAACTGAACAACTGACAGATTCTTACAATGACGTAAAACGTTCCTTAACAGGGTACCGCTTCCGGGAGGCGGCTACGGACAGTTGCTCAAGCTGTCTCAGTGTGGCCGTCCACGACAGCACCTTTGAGGTACTGCTCAACGGCCTGTTCCGGAACCCGGTAGGAGCGGCCGAAGCGCACTGCCGGCATTTCGCCGGAGTGCACCAGCCGGTACACAGTCATTTTGGAGACGCGCATGACCTGGGCGACTTCAGCCACGGTCAGGAACTTCGCGTTGGAGAAGTTCTGTTCTGCCGACATTTCCCTATTTCCTTTGCTGACGGATGGACAACAGTGACCCCAGGTACATGCCAATGCGGTGTTCCGATGCTGAGCCATCCACCAACCACTTATCTAGATACTCTAGATGTTCCTGTGGCAGAAGTGAAAGTAGTAAATCCCCCTAGTTCGCTTCCCGGCGCTTGCGCGCGGACGCCGCCAGCTGGTCCAGGACGGAGACCGAAACGTCCCACTCCATGCAGGCGTCGGTGACACTCTGCCCGTACACCAGCTCAGCCCGTCCGGCCGCGTGCTCCGCAACATCCAGGTTCTGCGCACCGCCCACCAGGAAGCTTTCCAGCATGACGCCGGCAATCGCCTGCGCCGACGTGCCGCCGTCCTCGAGCTGCGCACCGATCTCCAGCGCCACCTCGGCCTGCCTGTGGTGGCTCTTGCCGCTGTTGGCATGGCTGGCGTCCACGATGAGGCGCGGGTTCAGCTGCTTGCCGGCCAGCTTGGCTGACGCCGCCCCGACGTCGGCGGTGGAGTAGTTGGGTCCCTTGCGTCCGCCGCGGAGGATGACGTGGGTGTCCGGGTTTCCGGCGGTGGACACCAGCGCGGCCCGGCCGTCACCGTCAATGCCGAGGAAAGCCTGTGCCGCGGCGGCTGCACCGCAGGCGTCGATGGCCACCTGGAGGTCGCCGTCAGTCCCGTTCTTGAAGCCGATGGGCATGGACAGCCCGGACGCGAGCTGCCGGTGGATCTGGCTTTCGGTGGTCCGCGCCCCGATGGCACCCCAGGAGATGAGGTCGGCCATGTACTGCGGGCTGATGGGTTCGAGGAACTCCGTTGCGGTGGGGAGGCCCAGGGCGGTGACCTGCTGCAGGAAGTGCCGGGCGGTGCGGAGGCCGGTCACCATGTCGTGGCTGCCGTCCAGGCGGGGATCGTTGATCAGGCCCTTCCAGCCCACGGTGGTGCGGGGCTTTTCGAAGTAGGTGCGCATCACGATCAGCAGGTCTTCCCTGTGCTTCTCGGCCTGACTCACCAGCCGGCGTGCGTATTCCAGGCCCGCCTTGGGGTCGTGGATGGAGCAGGGCCCCACGATCACCAGCAGGCGGTCATCCACGCCGTCCATGATGGCCCGGACTTCATCGCGTCCGCGTTCGACGACGTCCGCCACCCGGGCGTCCAGGGGCAGTTCCGCGATGAGTTCCTGCGGTGTGGGCAGCGCCGTGAATTCGCTGACGCGCAGGTTCGACGTGGACCTGGCCGCGGATTCCGTTGCGGAAGTGCCGGCGGTTGTGGTTGCGGGGGCTGTTGCGGTGCTCATGTTCGGGTCCTGTTCCAGATGGGAAGCGGGCCCGGATCAGAACCCGCCGGAGAAACGGCGAAGGGCAGAGAATAATCTCTGCCCTGTTGGCTCTGAAGGAAAGTTGGATGCGTGTCAGTTAGACGCGGGCCCCTCCAGAGCCAACGAAAAATACGCATACCAACGGTTAGTCATGCCATGAACCATAACCGCAGCCTCCGCGGATGGCAAAACGGTTACGTTGCGTCGCGCGACAGGCTTGCCACCAGCTCGGCGTGCTTCCGGTCCGTGAGGCGGTACCAGTACATGATGCCCACGGCTGCCAGGACCAGGGCGCCGGGCAGCAGTCCCGCCGCGGCCCGGATGGCCAGGGTTGCGGATTCCGGCTGTTCTGCCGCACCCGAGGCGTAGCCGCCCCAGGCCAGGGAAAAGGCCACAACGCCGGCACCGAAGCCCATGCCCAGCTTCCTGGTGGCGGCCAGGAGTGCGTAGTTGATGCCCTGCACCCGGACCCCGGTCTTCCACTCGCCGTATTCCACGGTGTCCGCGATCAGCGCCCACGTGACAATGCTGACGGACGCGGAAGCAAGCAGTCCCAGCACCAGGCCTGCCACGCCCAGCAGGGGCACCTCCGCGGGGGCCAGGAAAACCAGCAGACCACCAACGGCACCGAGGCCGGCGCCGGCGCTGTAGACAGCACGCTTGCCCCAGCGCGCCACCGGACGCGGAATGAGGACCGCCAAAGTGAGCGTGATGGCCACCTGAGCGGCGGCCATGAGGGGGAACAGGTCCACCCGGGACAGGACATCGCGGAGGTAGTAGAACTGGGATGCTCCCGTGGCGGATGTTCCAGTGACAAAAAGCACCGAGCTGACGCAGAGGATCACCAGCGGCGAATTTGCCTTGAGGGCCGCCACGCTCTGGCTGAGGGTGATCCTGGGGATGGTGCCGGGAACCTGCTCGGCGCAGGCGGCACCGGTGAAGGCGTACAAGGCTGAACCCACAACCGCGAAGGTGATGGTCAGCCAGGTGAAGACCTGCTGCATGTCCTGCCCGGCCCCCAGGAGCGGGGCGATGAAGAAGCCGAGCGTGGCGCCGACGGACAGCCCGCCAAGGGTCCGGGCGCCGCCCAGCCGGGCGCGCTGCCTTGCGTCCTGCGTCATGGCCCCCACCAGGCAGCCGTAGGGAACATTGACCATGCTGTAGGCGACGCACACCAGGCCGTACGTGCAGTAGGCATAGAGCAGCTTCAGGGACGGTTCGACGTCCGGAACATGGAATACGGCCACGCTCAACAGGAGCGGGACGAAGCCCAACATCAGGAACGGCCGGAACTTCCCCCACCGCCTGCTGTGGACGCGGTCCACGATGCGCCCCGCCGCGATGTCCGTGAAGGCGTTGAAGACCCGCAACAGAAGCAGCAGGGTTCCCGCGGCGGCCGCCCCGATCCCGGCGACATCCGTGTAGTAGACGAGCAGGAACATGTTCCCGGTGCTGATGATCATGCTGTTGGCGGCATCACCCGCGCCGTAGGCAAAGACACTGAGCCTGCTGAGTTTCTTCATTGCTTCCTGTTCCGGCGGGCGAAGAAACCGTTTTCTCACCCCCGCAGGAGGAACTTACCCCAAAATCTTCCGCAGAAACAGCAGCTGGCGGATCCAGTGGTGTTCCTGGCCGCCCTCGTGGTTGTTGAACCGGTACACCTCAATCTCCTTCCCGGCACCGGTTCCGGAGGAGCCTGCCGTTCCGGAGCCGTAGGCGTTAAAACTTGCGAAGACTGTGGACGGCGGGCAGATATCGTCCATCTGGGCCGCTGAGTACAGCGCAGGGGCTGTTGCCCACCGGGCCAGGTTGACGCCGTCGAAGTAGCGCAGGACGGCGAGCGCGGCATCGTACCGGTCCCGGTGCCGGGCCAGGAACTGGGCGATCTCGGGGTACGGGCCGCGCGGTGTGATGTCGATGGCCCGGGGAAAGTCCTGCAGGAACGGGACATCAGGCAGTGCGGCGATGACGCCGTCGAGCCTTCCGGCTGCCAGGCCTGCAGTGGCCACCACGATCCCACCGCCCTGGCTGACGCCGGCCAGCACCACCCGGGCGGGGTCGACGGCGGGGTGGGACTGGGCGGCTTCCACGGCCCGGAAGGCGTCCACGTACACCCGGCGGTAGTAGTAGTCCTCGCGGCTCCCGATGCCCCGGGTCATGAGTCCGGCGTGGGCGACGTCCCCGGCGGAGGGGTGCGGGTCCGGCGTATCGCCCAGCGTGCCGCCGTAGCCCTGCCCGCGGGTGTCCATGATGAAGTGCGCGTAGCCGGCCTGGGCCCAGCGGGTGTCCTGGTTGACCAGCCCGCGGCCGCCGGAGTAGCCAACGTACTGGACCACCACCGGCAATGATGCCCCGGGTTCCCTGTGAGCCGGGAGGTGGAGCCAGCCCCGTACCGGAGCGCCGCCATAGCCTGCGAAGGTGACGTCAAAGGTGTCGATGACGGAAAGGTAGTTTTCCACCGGCTCAAAACTGGCGTCCAGCGGAAAGGCCCGGGCTTCCCTGATGGTGGCGTCCCAGAAGTGGCCCAGGTCCTCCGGGGGCGTCACGTCCGAGGAGTAGGCGCGGAGCTGCGCAAGGGGGAGGTCGAAGAGCGGCATGGTCATCCAATCCTGTCAGTAGGGGCGCTGCGAGGTGCGCTGCGATGGGCGCTGTAGGTGAGAACTGCGGGCTTTCCTGGCTCAAGGTGCGCTTCCCTGACGCCCGGTCCATACCGGACCAGGACCTTGACCGGCTTCCGTGCGGCCAGGGTTGCCTGCACCAGCAGCCCGTCCCGCCAGTCCAGGTCCACGTCCACCCCGGGCCGTGCCCGGAGCCGCCCGGCCCGGCCGGCGGGCAGTTCGGAGGGGAGGGCGGGAAGCAGCTCTATCTCGTGCAGCCCGTCCACGGTGCGGTGGCTCTGGACCAGGCACTCGGCCAAGGCGGCCACGTACCCGAGGTTTCCGTCGATCTGGAACGGCGGGTGGGCGCCGAAGAGGTTGGGGTACAGGCCTCCGCTTTGGCCACCGCGGGGTGTCTCCATGTCCCGGAAGTAGAGCCGCAGGAGGTCGCTGACCTTTCCGGCCTGGCGGAGCCGTGCGCGCAGCAGGATCTTCCAGGCCAGCGACCAGCCGGTGGCTTCGTCACCCCGGCCGTCCAGGCTGGCCCGGACGGCCGCTTCGAGCCCGGGACTGATCGGCGTGTCCCCGGGATAGGCGAGGTAGAGGTGGCTGACGTGCCGGTGCCCGGGTTCCCATTCCTCCGGATCATCAAGCCACTCGCGGAGCTTTCCGCCGCGTCCGGGTGCCGGCGCGGGAAGCCGGGGCAGGGCGCCGCGTGCTGCGGAGGCCACGGGATCATCCTCCAGGCCGAGGCTGCGGGCCAGGGCGTCCAGCATCCGGAAAACATCGCCGATGAGGGTCAGGTCCATGGTGGCGGAGCGGGCAGCCGAGCCCTGCACCCGCGTGCCGGTGGACGGGTCTGCGGCCGCAAACGTGTTCTCCGGGGACGTGGAGGGGCTGGTTCCCAACGAGCCGTCGGGGAGCTCAACCAGCAGGTCCAGGGCGAATTCAGCGGCACCGCGGATGGCCGGCCAGGCTGTGTCCCGGGCGAAACTGTCCGGGGCGAAAGTGTCCGCGTCCGCGGAACTGTCCGTGCTGCCAAACTGCAGATGCTCCCACAGGTGCCGCACCAGCCAGAGGCCTGCCATGGGCCAGTACGCCCACTCCGGCGAATGCGCCCCGTGCCCCACAGGTTTTGCGTAGGCCCACAGATCCGAGTTGTGGTGCACGGCCCAGCCGCGGGCACCGTAATACTCCCGGGCCACCTCGGCCCCGGTCCCCTGCATCGCCTCAATGAGGGCAAAGAGCGGTTCCACACACTCGGCCAGGCCGGTGGGTTCGGCGCCCCAGTAATTCATCTGCAGGTTGATGTTGGTGGTGTAGTTGGAGCTCCAGGGGGCCGGCAGCTCGGAGTTCCAGAGGCCCTGGAGGTTGGCCGGCACTCCGCGCCAGGCTGTCCCCTGCCGGGAGCCCGCAGGGGCGGACCGCGAGCTGGAGATCAGCAGGTACCGCCCGTAGTTGAAGAGCAGCGCAGCCATGCCCGGGTCGGCCGCCAGCGGCCCGCCAGGGTGGGCGTTGGCCGCCAGCAGCCGCCGGCCCGTATCCCCGCCCTCCCGCACCGGAACATCGAACTCCGGGGAGGCCGGGTTCAGATTCGGTCGGATTGCGGTGGCGGCTCACTGATTAGTGGGGTGGCTGCGTTTTTCCTG
>NZ_JBJURL010000092.1:0-14351 GCF_046097905.1 Pseudarthrobacter sp. NKDBFgelt
GCTCCGGCCGTCCCGCCCGCAGCGGTCCCCGCCGCGCGTCGGCTCCGGCGTCCAACGAACGCCGCAGCCGCTAATCCCCACCAGTTCCCACATCGAGTGCTCCGTAGTTGTCGTTATGACGCGTCTAAACGACAGGTACGGAGCACTCGATGCCTTTAACAGCTACCAGCCGCGGGCGCGCCACTCCTCAAGGTGGGGCCGCTCGGCGCCCAGGGTAGTCGGCTTGCCGTGGCCCGGGTGCACCACGGTGTCATCCGGGTAGGCCCCGAACAGCCGCTGGGTTACGTCGTCCAACAGCTGGCTGAACCGTTCCGGGTCCTTCTGGGTGTTGCCCACACCCCCGGGGAACAGCGAATCACCGGAGAAGATGTGCACGGGTCCTTCGGGGCCCTCATAGGCGAAGGCAATCGAGCCGGGCGTGTGCCCGCGCAGGTGGACCGCCGTCAGCGCAAAGCCGTCCACGGCCACCCTGTCCCCATGCTCCAGGTTCCGGTCCACCGCAACAGGCAGCGCGCCGGCGTCGTCCGTTCCTGCGGCAGTTGGGGAGCCGGTGGCCTCCACGAGCTCCTTCAGCGCCCGGACGTGGTCCCAGTGCTGGTGCGTGGTGGCGATCAGAGCCAGCTTCGGCGTGGTGGACGTGTCCGCGGCGGCGTCGGCAAGCAGCCCCTGGATGGCCGGCGCATCATCCGCGGCGTCGATCAGCACCTGTTCGCCGCTGGCTTTGGCAGTCAACAGGTACACGTTGTTGTCCATCTCGCTGACCGAAATCCGGCGGATGGTGATGTCACGCAGGTCGTGAATGAGTGAGTCCATGGGGTTCAGTCTGGCCTAGTGACCGGACTCATAAAAGTCGGCCCTTCGGGAAACAGCTTGGTAGCGTCGAAAACCAAGCCACAGTCACTCATGGTGCGGGCTGCGGTTTTTCGGCGGTGTCCGAAAGCCAATGAGCCGACGTCGTCCGCACCACAGCCTCAAAACTGGAATGGGACACGATGAGCCAAAATGCAACGCCGCCCGCGTCCACCGCGGGAATGAAAAACGCTGATCCAAAGTCGCAGCAACCATCGGCAGGGAAGAACACGCCGGCCGCCGACGCCGGCCCCGAAGCCACCACCCGGGTGAATAAAGCCGTGTTCTTCGGCTCCGCTTTCGGGGTGCTCGGCATCGCCCTGTGGGCCATTGTTGCCAAAGACAACGCAGAAGCCGTGATCGGATCCATGGTGGGCTGGGTGTCCACCAACATGGGCTGGTACTACTTTCTGATCGTCACCGCGGTGGTGGTCTTCGTCCTGTTCGCGGCAGTGTCCCGTGTGGGCAGGACCAAGCTGGGCCCGGACCATTCCAAACCGCAGTTCGGAATGTTCACCTGGGCGGCCATGCTGTTCGCGGCCGGAATCGGCATCGACCTGATGTTCTTCTCCGTGTCCGAACCCGTCAGCCAGTACCTGGCTCCGCCGCAGGGGGAGGGCGGGACCGCCGAGGCCGCACGGCAGGCGCTCGTATGGACGCTGTTCCACTACGGCATCACGGGCTGGGCCCTGTACGCCCTGATGGGGCTGGCCCTGGGCTACTTCTCCTACCGCCACAACCTGCCGCTGAGCATCAGGTCCGCGCTCTATCCCATCTTCGGGAAGAAGATCGAAGGCCCGATGGGGCACGCGGTGGATATCGCCGCGCTGCTCGGCACCATCTTCGGCATCGCCACCTCGCTGGGCATCGGCGTCGTGCAGCTCAACTACGGGCTCAACTTCATGTTCGGCATCCCGGAGAACCTTGCCGTGCAGATCGGCCTGATCGCCCTGTCCGTGGTGATGGCCACGGTGTCCGTGGTGTCCGGCGTGGAAAAGGGCATCCGGCGGCTCTCGGAGCTTAACGTGATCCTGGCCGTGGCCCTGATGCTGTTCATCCTCGCCACCGGCAAGACGAACTTCCTGCTGGACGGGATCGTCCAGAACATCGGTGACGTGGTGAGCCGGTTCCCCGCCATGACCATGGATACATTTGCCTATGACAAGCCCACAGAGTGGATGAACGCGTGGACCCTGTTCTTCTGGGCGTGGTGGATTGCGTGGGCGCCCTTCGTGGGCCTGTTCCTGGCCCGCATCTCCCGCGGCCGCACCATCCGGCAGTTTGTGCTGGGCACCATGACAGTCCCCTTCCTCTTCATCGTGCTGTGGATCTCCATCTTCGGAAACTCCAGCCTTGACCTGGTCATGGGCGGCAACATGGCCTTCGGCGACGCTGCCATGAGCCATCCGGAGCGTGGGTTCTACAGCCTCCTGGCGGAGTACCCGGCTGTCCCCCTCACAGCGGCCGTAGCAACATTCACGGGGCTGCTGTTCTATGTGACATCGGCGGACTCCGGCGCCCTGGTGATGTCCAACTTCACCTCCCACCTGAAGGACGCGGATTCCGACGGGCCTGAATGGATGCGCGTGTTCTGGGCTGTGGCCACCGGGCTGCTGACCCTGGCCATGCTCACGGTCGGCGGGGTCACCACGCTGCAGAATGCCACGATCGTGATGGGCCTACCCCTGTCCCTGCTGCTCGTGTTCATCATGCTGGGCCTCTTTAAAGCCCTCCGGGTGGAGAACTCGCTCAACGACAGCTACCGCGCCAGCCTGCCCGGCATCATCACGGGCCGCTCCAGCGACCTGCGCGGTGGACGCACCTGGCGGCAACGGCTCAGCCGCGCCATGAGCTACCCCGGGCGGAGGCAGACCATCCGTTTCGCTGAAGCAGTTGCCGTCCCGGCGCTGCAGGAAGTTGAAGCCGAACTCAAAGCACAGGGTGCGGAGACGGCACTGACAGTGACCACCGTGGAACCCTGCGGCATCCGCAGCATCGACCTGCAGTTGCCCATGGGCGAGGAGCGGGCCTTCAAATACCAGATCTACCCGGTGCAGTACGAGACGCCCAGCTATGCCACGCGCAGGGCTGATCCGGACGACCACTACTACCGCATGGAGGTGTTCTCCCAGGAGGGCAGCTACGGCTACGACCTCATGGGCTACACCAAGGAACAGGTCATCACGGACGTCCTGGACCACTACGAACAGCACCTTGAATTCCTGCACCTGAACCGTGCAGCGCCCGGAAATACCGTCCTGGTTGAGGATCAGGTGGCAAAAGACAATTGGGAATCCGACTTCGACATGCAGGAGGAAACGAAATGAGCACTGCAACGCTTTACATCGGCGGCAGCTGGACCGCAGCGTCCGACGGCGGCACCCGGGACATCCATTGCCCGGCCGACGGCGAACTGGTGGGGTCTGTCTCGGAGGGGACCGCCGCGGATGCGGACCGTGCCGTGGAGGCGGCGAGGGCAGCCTTCGACTCCGGCGCGTGGTCCGGGAAGTCGGCGCTGGAGCGGGGCACGTTCCTGATCAGCGTCGCCAACCGGCTGCGGGAGCGCAAGGACGAGTTTGCCCGCGCCGAGACGCTGGACACCGGCAAGCGCCTGGTGGAAAGCGAAATCGACATGGACGACATCGCCAACTGCTTTGAGTACTTCGGCAAGCTTGCCGGCCAGGATTCAGGCCGCGTGGTGGATGCCGGCAGCGCCACGGTGGTGAGCCGGATCGAATACGAGCCCGTCGGCGTGTGCTCGCTGATCGCCCCGTGGAACTACCCGCTGCTGCAGGCCGCCTGGAAGATCGCCCCCGCGCTCGCCGCGGGCTGCAGCTTCGTCCTCAAGCCCAGCGAACTGACGCCGCACACCTCCATCCTGATGATGGAGGTCCTCCAGGAGCTGGGACTGCCCGACGGCGTCGCGAACCTTGTGCTGGGTGACGGCAGGACCGTGGGCCCCGTCCTGTCCGGCCATCAGGAGGTGGACCTGGTGTCCTTCACCGGCGGCCTGGAAACCGGGAAAGCCATCGCTGCCTCGGCGGCAGCGTCGGTCAAGAAAATCGCGCTGGAGCTAGGCGGCAAGAACCCCAACATCGTCTTCGCGGACGCCGATTTCGACGCCGCCCTGGACAACGCCCTCAATGCCGCATTCGTGCACTCCGGCCAGGTGTGCTCCGCCGGCGCCCGGCTGATCGTCGAGGAGTCCATCGCGGAGGAGTTCGTGGATGAGCTGGTGCGCCGGGCGGAGCAGATCCGCCTGGGCGGACCGTTCGATCCGGACGCCGAGACCGGCCCGCTGATCTCCGCCGCCCACCGCGACAAGGTCACGGCCTACGTCGAGAAGGGCATCGCCGAGGGCGCCCGGCTGCGCTGCGGCGGTGCGTGGGGAACCGGGGAGCTGGAGAAGGGCTTCTTCTACCTGCCCACCGTCCTGGACCAGGTCAAGAGCGGCATGTCCGTGGTGGTTGACGAGGCATTCGGCCCCGTGGTCACGGTGGAAACCTTCACCACCGAGGCGGAAGCCGTGAAACTCGGCAACGACACCCACTACGGCCTGGCCGGCGCCGTCTGGTCCCAGGACGCCGGCAAGTCCCAGCGGGTGGCCCGGGCGCTGCGCCACGGCACCATCTGGATCAACGATTTCCACCCTTACCTGCCGCAGGCGGAGTGGGGCGGGTTCGGCCAGTCCGGCGTCGGCCGCGAACTGGGGCCCACCGGCCTGGCCGAGTACCAGGAAGCCAAGCACGTCTACCAGAACATCGATCCGCAGGTCACCGGCTGGTTCGCGGACCACGCCGCCGCACCTGCAGGGAGGAACTAAGGCACATGGCAGCAAAGACGGAATTCGACTACATCGTGATCGGCGGCGGCTCCGCCGGGGCCGCCGTGGCATCGCGCCTGAGCGAGGACCCGGCCGTGGAGGTTGCCCTGGTGGAAGCCGGGCCCGATGACCGGAACCTTCCCGAGATCCTGCAACTGGACCGCTGGATGGAGCTGCTGGAGTCCGGCTACGACTGGGACTACCCCATCGAGGAGCAGGAAAACGGCAACTCCTTCATGCGGCATGCCCGGGCCAAGGTCATGGGCGGCTGTTCCAGCCACAACTCCTGCATCGCCTTCTGGGCGCCCCGCGAGGACATTGACGAGTGGGAGCAGAAGTTCGGCGCCACCGGCTGGAACTCGGACCTGGCCTTCCGGCTGTTCAAGCAGCTGGAAACCAATGAGGACGCCGGCCCCGACGCACCGCACCACGGCGACAGCGGCCCGGTGCACCTGATGAACGTCCCGGCGTCGGATCCCGCCGGCCGGGCCATGCTGGAAGCCTGCGAACAGTCCGGCATCCCGAAGGCGCAGTTCAACACCGGGGAAACGGTGATCAACGGCGCCGGGTTCTTCCAGATCAACCGCCGCGCGGACGGGACCCGGTCCTCCAGTTCGGTGTCCTACATCCACCCGATCATGGACCGCGCAAACTTCACGCTCATGACCGGGCTGCGGGCCAAGGAACTCACCTTCGACGCCGCCAACCGCTGCACCGGCATTGCCGTGGTGGACAATGCCTTTGCCAGGACGCATGAGCTCACCGCGCGGGCCGAGGTGATCGTTTCCACCGGAGCCATCGATTCCCCCAAGCTGCTGATGCTTTCGGGCATCGGCCCGGCCGCCCAGCTGGAGGAATTCGGCATCCCCGTCCGTGTGGACTCACCGGGCGTCGGCGAGCACCTGCAGGACCACCCCGAAGGCGTGATCCAGTGGGAGGCCAGGCAGCCCATGACGGAGACGTCCACGCAGTGGTGGGAGGCAGGCATTTTCACCACCACCGAGGAAGGCCTGGACCGGCCCGACCTGATGTTCCACTACGGCTCGGTGCCGTTCGACATGCACACGCTGCGGCAGGGTTTCCCCACAACGGAGAACGGTTTCTGCCTCACGCCCAACGTCACGCATGCCCGCAGCCGCGGAACCGTGAAACTGCGCAGCAAGGACTTCCGGGACAAGCCCAGGGTGGACCCCCGCTACTTCACCGACCCGGACGGCCACGACATGCGCGTGATGATCGCCGGGATCCGCAAGGCACGTGAGATTGCCGCGCAGCCGGCGCTGGCCGACTGGGTGGGAACCGAGCTGTACCCCGGCCCCGACATCCAGAGCGATGAGGAGATCACCGACTACATCCGGAAGACCCACAACACCGTGTACCACCCGGCAGGGACGGTCCGGATGGGCGCGGCCGACGACGGGATGTCACCGCTGGATCCCGAACTGCGCGTCAAGGGCGTCACCGGGCTGAGGGTGGCTGACGCCTCCGTCATGCCGGAGCTGACCACCGTGAACCCCAACATCACCACCATGATGATCGGCGAACGCTGTGCCGAGCTGGTCCGGGAAGCACGTTCCGCCTCCTGACCTGATGCGTGACGAAGGGCGGTCCCCTGCGGGGCCGCCCTTCGGCGTCGTGTGATGCTTTATTCCCGCCCTTCGGACACAAAGCTGGGGTCGGCTGAGCGGGAACCGACGACGGCGTCCGACGCTTCGCCGAGCGCGTCCAGGTGCGCCGGGGCCAGTTCCAGGTCCAGCGCGCCGAGGTTCTCGTGAATCCGGTGGGCTTTGCGGGTACCGGGGATGGGGACGACGGGCAGCCCCCGCTTCCTGCCCTGGGCGAGCAGCCAGGCGAGCGCAACCTGGGCCGGCGTCGCGTCCAGCTGGTCCGCCACGGCCTGCACCGTGTCCACCACCGCCTGGTTGGCGCCGGCGGCATCCGGGGCGAACCGGGGGATCCGGCGCCGGAAGTCGTTGTCCCCCAGGCTGGAGGCGTCGACGGTGCCGGTGAGGAATCCCCGGCCCAGCGGCGAGTACGGCACAAAACCGGTTCCCAGGGCGGCAGCGGCAGGGACAACGTTGCGTTCCACGTCGCGGCTCCAGATGGACCATTCGCTCTGGACCGCCGCAATGGGGTGCACGGCGCTGGCTTCCTCCAGCTCCCGGGCCGTCACCTCGGACAGCCCCAGGTGCCGGACCTTGCCCTGCTGCACCAGCTCCGCCATGGCTCCCACGGTTTCCGCCATGGGAACGCGGAGGTCGCGGCGGTGCATGTAGTAGAGGTCGATCACGTCTGTGCCCAGCCGGCGCAGGCTGCGGTCCACGGCCTGGCGGATGTAGTCGGCGTCGCCGCGGATGTCCGTGTAGCCGTCCGCCGGCGTGCCCACCAGCCCGAACTTGGTGGCCAGCTGGACCTCGTCCCGCCGCTCCTTCAGCAGCTGCGCGATCAGTTCCTCGTTGCTGCCCCCGCCGTAGATGTCTGCAGTGTCGATGAAGGTGACGCCGGAGTCGACGGCGTGGTGCAGCGTGCGGAGCGCGTCTTCCTGGTCCACCTCCCCGTACACGGGCGTCAGGGCCATGCCGCCGAAGCCGAGCGGGCTGACGTTGAGTCCGTCTCCGAGGGTTACCACATGTGCCATCAGTTCTCCTGTTTCTTCGCCATGCCATGACCGGCGCTGTTTCGAGATGCCGTTGGTAGTGGCAACTCCTTAGTGCCAGGGAATAATCCTGCTGGCCGCCGGGCGGGTGGCCTCGATCAGCATGGCGTTGGCCTCGTCCGGGCCGGCTGCCCAGGCTTCCGCCGCGGCCCGCTCCATCCCGAACGAGATGTGCCGTTCCACCAGCCGTTTCAGCCGCAGCGCCGGGGGGACATCAACAAACCAGACCTCGTCCAGCTGCGCCCGGATGTCCTTCCAGGGTTCCTGCTCGAACAACAGGTAGTTGCCTTCCGTGATCACCAGGGAAACTTCCGCGGGGATGGCGATGGACGCCGCCACCGGTTCATCGAGGGTGCGGCGGAACTCCGGCGCGTAGACCACTGCCTCATCCCGCCGCACCAGCCGGCGCAACAGAGACAGGTACCCGCCGGCGTCGAACGTGTCGATGGCACCCTTGCGCTGCCGCAGCGGCGTGCCCTCAATGACGGCGTTGCCCAGGTGGAAGCCGTCCATGGGTACCACCACAGCCTGCCCGGGCCCGAACTGCTGCTGCAGCCAGGCAGCGAACGTGGACTTGCCGGCGCCCGGCGCACCCGTGATGCCCAGCAGCATCCGCCGCCCGCCGCCCGGAGCGCCGCGCACGGCGCCGCGCAGTCCGGCGACGGCTGCGGCGATCTCAGGGAAGTCCATGGCAAAAGCCTAGACTGCGCGCCCAGGCACAAGCCGCTGAGTCTCCCCACCTTTCGCGGGGCGGATGGCGCGGCCGACGGCGTTTCGCCGGGGCACGCCGTCGTCCTGCCTTAAAGGTGGGGAGACTCAGCGGTGGAGATTCAGGTGGGCTGGGCCAGGGGCGTGCGCCTAGCCGAGCTGGAACACCGCCACGGTGCGGCCCGGAACGGTGAAGGTGCCGGTCGCAGGATCGTGGCTGGCCGTCTTGACCACGGGATCGATGCCGCCGGACTGGACCGGGTGCAGGACGTAGGCCGCACCTGCCGTCGCGGCAACCGTCTGGCTGACGGCGTCGTCGGCGGCGTTGAACACCACCACCAGCCCGCGCAGGTCCTTGTCCACGTCCGGGCCTACGGAATCGTCGATGTGCATGACCACCACGCCCGGAGCCTGTCCGGGACCGCCGTCGGGGAAGGACACCTTCTGCTGGACCAGGCCGGCCTCGCCGAGGTGGAACAGCGGTGTGCTCTTGCGGATCTGCAGGAGCTCGGCAGCCCGGCCGCGCGCTTCAGCAATCTCGCCGGGAGCCGGCTTCAGCGAAGGGTCCGCCAGCAGCGGGCGCATGTAGCCGTACTTGTCCTCGTTGTCCGCCTTGGGCGGCAGCCCGCGGCCGAAGCCATTGGTGCCGTCCGTGTGGTCCATGATGTTGAACCAGTCGCCCGAATCGTAGCTGTTGCGGTCCAGGGACTTGCTGCGCAGCGCCTCGCCGCCCGCGTGCCAGAAGGAGATGCCCTGGCCAAACGCGGTGGTGCTGAGGGCCAGGGTCTGCATCCGCGTCCGTTCAGCCATGGGGGTGTCCTGCGGCAGCTTCAGCGCAAGGGCATCAAAGAGCGTCTCGTTGTCATGGGCCTCCACATAGGTGACGGCCTCCTGCGGATCGCTGGTGTAGCCCGCCGGCGCACCGTTGTACGGCACGTCCGCCCCGGTGACGGTGGCGCCGGTGCGGTCAACAAAGGAGTAGTCCTTCAGGTTGCCTGTCAGGCCCACCTTCACCAGGTCCTGGGCCAGGAGGAGGGCTTCCTTCTGCTGTTCCGGGGTGCCGTTGGCCGGCGAATCATTGGGGTCCGTGTACAGGCCGGATCCGAAGCCCTGCACCCGGGGGTCGGGGTCGAAGGGGCCGCCGCCGCGGACGGCATCGCGCAGGCGGTCGTTGAAGGTGCCGATGCCGGTGCCGGCCATGTTCTCCTGGGTGGCCTGGACGAACCGGGCGTTGTTGGCAACCTCGCCGAAGTTCCAGCCCTCGCCGTACAGGGTGATGGCCTTGCCGTCCACACCGTCCTTGGCCAGGGTCAGCCTGTCCAGGGCCGCCCGGACGTCCAGCATGTTCTGCTTCGAGTGATGGCCCATGAGGTCAAAACGGAAGCCGTCCAGTTTGTAGGTCCTGGCCAGGGTCACCAGGGAATCGATCATGAGCTTGCCCATCATGGTGTTCTCGGTGGCCGTGTTGGCGCAGCAGGTGGACGTCTCAAGGGATCCGGTGCCGGGGTTGAGGCGGTGGTAGTAGCCCGGAACAATGCGGTCCAGGTTGTTGCTCCCGGACTGGCCGGCACTCGAGGTGTGGTTGTAGACAACATCCTGGATGACCCGCGCCCCGGCTGTGTTGAGGGCGGCCACCATCTCGCGGAACTCGGTGATCCTGGTGGCGCCGTCCGGATCGGTGGCGTAGGAGCCCTCCGGGGTTGTGTAGTGCAGGGGATCGTAGCCCCAGTTGAAGCCGTCCTTGGCAGCAGTCTCCGCGACGCAGGCCTGCTGCTCCTCCAAATCCGCCGGCAGGGCGGCGAGGTCGCAGGCCGGTTCCAGCTGCTCGCTGCGCCGTTCTTCAATGGTGCCGATGTCATTGACCGGCAGCAGGTGGACCGCGTTCATCCCGGCGTCCGTCAGCTCCCGGAGCCGCTGCATGCCGTTGCTGTTGGCGTCCGTGAAGGCTTTATAAGTGCCGCGGTGGGCATCCGGGACGGTCTCATCGGTGATGGAGAAATCGCGGACGTGGAGTTCGTAGAGGGAGAGGTCCTCGGGTTTGGTGAGGGCGGGCTTCTGCAGCTTCTTCCAGCCCTCCGGGGCCAGCGCCTTGTCCTCCAGGTCCACGAACAGGCTGCGCCCGGAGTTGGCGGAAAGGCCCACGCTGTAGGGGTCGGTGACCAGGTTCCGTTCAACCTGGCCGGTTTCCGGGACAAAGACTTCCACCTCGTACAGGTAGTAGGCGCCCTTCCAGTCTTTCTCACCGGTCAGGGACCAGACGCCGTCCTGCGCCGGTTCCATGGGGCGGCTGGAGACGGGATCCCCACCGGAGCCGGAAGCGTAGGTGTGGACGGTGACGCTGCGCGCTGTGGGCGCCCACAGGGACAGCTCCGGCCGGTTGCCCTTCCAGGCAAGTCCGAGTTCCCGCCCCGCCGCGCCCTGGTAGAGGCTGTCCAAAACCCCGGGGACCTGCACGCCGGTGGCGGCGGTGACCGAACCGTCCGCCCCGACTGCGGCAACGAGAAGCTGGCCCTTCAACAGGTCTTTGGCCCGCGCTGCGTCACCTGCCGCCAGCCGCAGGGAGGCGAACCCGGTCAGGTGGGGGTACTTGGCAGCCAGCCCCGCATCCAGGGTCTGGTTCGTCTTTTCGAGCGGTACGTAGCTGCCGCCGGTGACCTGTCCGTCCGCCACTGCCAGGCCGCCGTCGGGCGCGCTGTAAAGACGGTAGGTGGTTCCTTCCGCTGCGGGCGCCTCCCAGGCGATGGTGTCCGCCGACAGCCAGTGCGCTCCCGCCTCGGCGCCGAGGGTATCGGGGACATCGTCTGTGAGGGTGTGGCTGGCATGGTCGTAGGTGAAAGTCACCGGCCCGCCGGGGGCCTTGAGCACCAGGTCACCCCCGCCGGCTGCTCCACCTGCGCCGTAGTTTTCATCCCAGGAGTTGTTCAGGGCCACCTTCATTCCGTACGTTCCCGCGGGGATATCGAACGTGGCGCGGTAGAGCGTCGCGGAGCCTTCTACAGGCTGCAGCCTGCTGGCCGCGCAATCGGGCTGCCAGTCTCCGGGGCAGCCGACCTCGGACTGCAGGGAGCCGACGAGGGCCACGGCCTGGGGCACGGCGGTGTGGTCCGCGGAGGCCGGGAGGGCGAGGCCGCCCAGTGCCAGGGGAGTGGCGCAGGCCGCCGCCAAGGCGGCTGCCAGTTTTCTGTTGAGCGCAGGCGGGATGCCGGCTGCGGTGGACTTGTGGGACATGGAAGACCTTCCTTGGAAACGCCCCGGACGGCAACAGTGGGGAGCGGGGTGTCCCACGAGCCTAGGTTTCGTCCTGACTACACGTCAATGGTTTGCTGAAAATTTCACGCCTTGTTTTCATATTGGATGCGTCCCGGCTTCCGTACACTGGGAAGCACGAGACTTCCGGAATGCTGTTCCGGCGAAGGAGCACCATGAGCATGATCGGGAGCGGGGCGGAACCCGCCGCGGCCGAACGGCCAAAACTGGAAGACCTTGCGCGGAAGGTCGGCGTCAGCATTGCCACCGTTTCCCGCGTGGTCAACGGGCGAAAGGGCGTTTCCAGGGAGGTGCGCCAGGCAGTCCTCGCCGCCATGGACGATCTGGGCTATGAGCGGCCCGACCGCACCCGCAGCGCAGCCAGGGGGCAGGTGGGGATCATCGTCCCGGACCTCACCAACCCGATCTTCCCGGCCATCGCCCAGGCGGTGGTCTCCCTCCTCTCCCAGGAGGACTTCATCCCCGTCATCTGTGCACTGCCCGGCGGCGGCCGTTCAGAGGACGAGTACATCGAGATGCTCGTGGCCCAGGGCGCAGCCGGCATCATCTTCATCTGCAGCGCCCACGCGGACGGCCAGGCCAGCCTGGAGCGCTACCACCGACTGCGCGGCCGGGGCATCCCGTACGTCCTGGTCAACGGCCCCCGCCCCGAGCTTGGGGCGGCCTCGGTGTCCAATGACGACGCCGCCGCGATCAGGACGGCGGTCCAGCACCTGGCCAGCCTGGGGCACCGGAAGGTGGGGCTGGCAATCGGCCCGCACCGCTTCATTCCCAGCCGGCAAAAACTGGCAGGCTTCCGCTCTGCGCTTGCGGACTACCTGGGCGTTGACGATCCCGCACCCCACACCGCCACGAGCATGTACACGGTGGAAGGCGGCCAGAGCGCGGCCAACGAACTCCTGGATTCGGGCCACACGGCGATCGTGTGCGCATCCGACGTCATGGCGCTGGGTGCCATCCGCGCGGCACGGGCCAGGGGGCTGCGGGTGCCTGAGGACGTCTCCATCGTGGGCTTTGACGATTCCACGCTGATGGCCCTCACCGACCCGCCATTGACGACGCTCCGCCAGCCTGCCGCCGCGATCGCGCATGCTGCGGTGCATGCGCTCGCGGCGGACATGGCCGGTGAGCAGTCCTCGCACTCGCCGGTGGTCCTGGGGTCCGATCTCGTGCTGAGGGCCTCTACGGGTCCTTTGGCAGCGCCTTGAGGCCGGCGGCGCAGCCAACGATCCCGGCAATGAACACAACCTTCAGCACGCTGAACGGCTCCACACCGGTGGCCATCGCCCAGCCCACAGTCAGCGCGGCGCCCAGGCCCACCCACACGGCGTAGGCACTGCCCAGCGGGATGGTGCGGATGGCCCAGCCGAGGCCCAGCATGCTGAGGGTGGCTGTCACGGCGAAAACAAGGGTTGGGCCGGGCCTGCTGAAGCCGTCGGACAGCCCCAGGGCGGTGGCCCAGACCGCTTCGAGGACAGCCGAGGCCAGCAGCACCAGCCAGGGGAGTGAACGCCGCAGCATTACGCCACCACCTTCAGGCCAACCACGCACACAGCGATGCCGGACAGCAGGAGGAGGCGCGCCGCCGTCGGGCGTTCCACCTTGGTGACGATGGCGTAGGCGGAGGTCAGCACCACGCCCACCCCAACCCAGACCGCGTAGGCGGTGCCGGTGGGGATGGACTGCATTGCGATGGCAAGGCCGCCCGTGCTCGCGGCGACGGACACCAGGAAGAGTGCGGCCGGGGCGAGTCGCTTCCGTCCGGAAGCCTGGAAGGCGCGGTGCAGGGATGCGGCCCAGACGGCCTCGAGCGCACCGGAGAGAAGAAGTATTAACCACGACATGGCAGATCCTTTGGCCAGTCTTGTCGCGTTCCGGGTACTGAACCGTCGTCCGGAGGCTCAGGTGCGGAGCCTTGATTTCCAGAATAGCAACGCGCGACGGCGTCGGGCTCGTTTGGTGCCCAACCTCACCAACTGCCTGCTCACCCCAACTGGGTAGCGCTAAGTGTCGTTATGACCCTCCAAAACGACACTTAGCGCTACCCAGTTGGGCCCGGCGGGGGTTAGAGCGCCCCGCCGGCAGCCTCGGGGGCGGAGGAGTCCCGGCCGCCGTCGCCGATGGTTTCGCGGGCAATGAAGTTCTCGATGTCGAACAGGTTGTCAGCGCGCTCTGCGATGTTCACCAGGGTGGTCATGGACGCCACTTCCTCCACCTGCTCCTTCAGGAACCACAGCATGAACTGCTCGCCCAGGGCATCGTTTTCGCCGCGGGCAGCCCGGAACAGGTCCTCGATGTTGCGGGTGACTTCCTTCTCCTGCTGCAGCGCCAGGGCCAGCGGCTCGGTAACGGAAGCGAAGTCGTTGCGGACGGCCGGAACGCCGGGAATGGTGAAGGGGATGTCCCGGTCAAGCATGTACTGCACCATCATCATGGCGTGGTTCCGTTCCTCCACGGACTGGCGGTAGAAGTAGCGCGCCAGCTGGGGGAGGTCCTGGTTGGCGAACCAGGTGGCCACGGCTATGTACTGCTGCGACGCGGTGAACTCGTTGCCGATCTGGGTGGACAGGAGCGCATTGAACGATGAAGTGGTCATAGCCCGAGTCTAGGGACGGCCCGGGGGAGCCACCAGTGTGGAAAGGCTCTGCTTCTGCAAGGCAAGGCTGCCCTGTTCCGCGTGCCCCGTACCATCCAGCGAAGTGGCTCAGCCGGCCCGCTGCGCCAGGAGCTGTTCGACACGCTCCGGCGCGTAGAGGCTCTCTTCCACGAGTTTGCACAGTCCAACGGCCGTGGCCGTCCGGCTGTCCGCGGAGACAACCTCAAGGTCCACCAGGGATGGTTCAAAAGCGTCGTCGAGGATCTGCTGCCGGCAGGCTCCCAGGAAATCCGGAAGCACGCCCACCAGTCCGCCCACGGCGATCCGGCCGGGATTCAGCGTCCCCACCGTCGCTGCCAGCGCGCGTCCCAGCACCCCGTTCTCCCAGACGCCCACTGTGGCTGCAACCTTCGCCGAACCCCCGGCGTCGTTGTAGCCCACCACCACGGCGT
>NZ_JBJURL010000093.1:0-14236 GCF_046097905.1 Pseudarthrobacter sp. NKDBFgelt
CATCACTCAAGACAGAAGTTCGCGACACACCTTAAGCATTCCAGCCAGCCATCCCTCAATTTAGGAGACACGCCCTAAGCGCCCCTGCTCACCCATCACGAAAGAAGTCCCCGGGAACTGGACCGTTCCCGGGGACTTCTTTCTGTGTCGGCGCTATTGTCTGTCTCGGTGCACTTTCCGTACAGCGCGCCAGGTTCCGTGCAAGGCGCTATCCAGCAGGGACTGTGATCAGTGCCCGCCGCCGATCACCCCGCTCTCCACCGCCTTGGTGACGGCATCTGCCTCGGCCTGGGTCAGTTTTCCGTCCGCGACGGCCTGGTCCAGCCGGGTCTTCAGGCCCGCCGCCTTCTCTGCCTGCCGTTCGCTGCGGAGCTCCTCCAGCGCCGTGGTGACCGCGGATTCCTCGATGCCAAGCGATTCAGCCAGCGACTTCGCAAGGGCGGCCTCGCGGGCAGCTGCATCAGGCTTCTCCCCCTCCGCCGGAGGACCGGCGGGCTTGCTGGCCTCGCGGAAGGCCTGCAGGGCGTCGGTCACCTTTGCTTCCTCAACGCCCAGCTTCTCCGCCAGTCCGGACGCCTGTGCAATCCCACGCTCACCGCCCCGGCCGCCGTGCTTGCCCATGCCGCCGCCGGGAACGGTACTGGTGCTGGCATCTGCCGATGCGCTCGAGCTCGCGCTGGGGGTGGGAGCGGGTGTCGTGGTGGCGGAGGCCATGCCGGCAACGCCGATTCCGGCGGCAAGGGCCAACGCCGTGGCTGACAGGCCGAGGGTCATTTTCTTTGTGCGTGACATTTCTTGTCTCCTGGTACTGCCGTCCGGGACGGCTGCTGATCCTGAGTCCTTTTCGGGACATTTCCAGCATCGGCAAGCAACTCATGGAAGAGCTGTTGGGAACCTTTCATTCTCCTGTGAAAGTAAGTTGCCCAGAGTGCAAACTTGCACGTAGTGTAAAAGCGTGACGATTTCCGCAGACCCCACCCCGCCCGAAGACCCTGATCAGGCACCCGCGCCGACATCCCGGCGGGAGCTGAATAAAGCCGCCACCCGCCAGGCCATTACAGACGCCGCATTGGCCCTCCTTCGCACCAGCGGGCCCGGGAACTTCACCGTAGAGGACATCGCAGACGCCGCCGGAATTTCACGCCGGACCTTCTTCAATTACTTCGGCAGCACCGACGCTGCACTGGCCTCCGTCACCCACGGCTTCCTGGACAACGCCATCCAGCAGTTCAAACTCCGGCCCGCGGACGAACCCGTCCTCCAGTCCGCCCAAGAGGCGCTGATGGCCCTTGCGGACCCGATGACGGTGGCCCCGCTGGCCGAGCTGTTCACGCTGACCCAGCAGAGCAGCCTGATGTCCCATTCCGAACTGGAAGCCTGGGACCACTGCCGGGAACAGATCACAGAAGTAGCCCGCGGGCGTGCGGCCGCAACACCTGGCGCAGTCGATGAGCTCTACCTCCGTGCCCTGGCGGGGTCCGTGATTTCCTGCGGCAAGGCCGCCATGGAGGTCTGGTTCTCCCGCCGCGGGGCGGACCTCTCCCCCGCGTCCCTTGCCGAGCTCCGGCACCTCCTGATCGACGCCATGGCCCTGCTCGGCTCCGGTTTCACCACGGGCACCTCGCCCGCACCCTCATCCTCAGCCTCCCGTCCCTCCTGATCAGATCGGTCACCTCACATGGCACTGTTCCTTTACCGCCTGGGCAAGTTTTCCTACCGCCGGCGCTGGCTGGTCATCTCCCTCTGGCTTGCCGCCCTGCTGGCCGTAGGCGGTGCCGCCGCAGCGTTCCACGGGACACTGTCCAACAATTTCCAGATTCCCGGCACGGAGACGCAGCGGATCGCGGACAAGCTGAAGGAAGAGCTGCCCTCAGCTTCCGGAGGCACCGCCACCATCGTCTTTGAAGCTCCCGACGGCGGCTTTACCGCCGAGAGCCGGACCGCCGTCACGGATTCCCTCAAGGAACTTGAAGCCATTCCGGACGTCCGCGGCACCGTGGATCCCTTCGCCACGCAGGCCCAGGTGGACCAAGCGGGACAGGCCATTGCCGACGGCGAGCAGCAGCTTGCCGCCGGCCAGGCCCAGCTGGACGCCTCCCGCGCCCAGCTCGAAGCCGGCCAGGCACAGCTGGCCGCAGCAGAGCAGCAGCTTTCGGCTGCCGGCGCCCCTGCCGCGCTCATCGAGGCCCAGCTCGGCCAGCAAAAGGCCACACTGGCCGAGGGCCAGGCAAGGCTCGAGGCAGGCGTCCAGGAGCTGGAGTCCAGCAAGGCAAAGCTCGAGCTCGGCAAGCGCCAGGCAGCAGCGTCCTCGGCCATTCGGTTCGTGTCCGAAGACGGCCGCGCAGCCGTGGCCCAGGTGCAGTTCAACACCTCCATCAACGGCCTGAGCCCCGAGGTCCGCCAACAGGTCCAGGACATCGCCCACGAAACATCCCGCGCAGGCGTCACCGCCTACGCCAGCAAGGAAATCACCGAGGACATCTCCGAACTTTTCGGCGCCGCTGAGATCATCGGCATTGCGGTCGCGGCCCTGGTCCTGATCCTGATGCTGGGCACGCTGGTTGCCGCCGGGCTGCCGCTGCTGATGGCCGTAGTGGGCGTCGGCGTGGGGGTCGGCATCACGTTCGCGCTGTCCGGCCTCTTCGACATGAGCTCCATCTCCCCGATGCTTGCCCTCATGCTTGGCCTGGCCGTGGGCATCGACTACTCACTCTTCATCGTCAACCGCCACCGGACCCAGCTCCTTGCCGGGATGGACCCGGAGGAATCCGTGGCCCGGGCCACCGGCACCTCAGGCAACGCCGTGGTTTTCGCCGGCCTGACCGTCATCATCGCGCTCGCCGCACTGGTGGTCCCCGGCCTGCCGTTCCTCACCGTCATGGGCCTGGCCGCGGCCGGCACGGTGGCCGTGGCCGTCCTGGTGGCCATCACCCTGACGCCCGCCATGCTGTCCCTGATCGGCCGCCGCATCATTTCCCGGCGGGCCTGGGCCAAGGCCGATGCCCACAACGCCGAGCCCGGCCACGAAGCAGCCGATGAAGCCAGGGACCGCGAGCGCAGCACCCGCGGCTGGGGCGGCCTGGTCACCCGGCACCCCATCCTGGCCCTCCTGGCCGGCGTGCTCCTCCTGGGCACCCTCGCGCTGCCGGCCACCCAGCTGCAGCTCGCACTGCCCGACGGCGGCTCCGAACCCGTGGACTCCGAGGCCTACCAGGCGTACGACCTCACGGCGCGCAGCTTCGGCGAGGGCGTCACTGGCCCCATCGTCGCCGTGGGCGAGTTCCCGGCCGGCCTCGATGAAGCCCAGGCACAGACCCTGCAGTACGACGTCGCCGACAAGCTCCGCGCCGTGGACAACGTGGTGGCCGCTGTACCGGTTGCCCTCAGCGGGGACCGCCGGACCGCCGTCTTCCAGGTCATCCCCGAGGAAGGCCCGGCCAGCGCCAGCACCGTCAACGTGGTGTCCGAACTCCGCGGCCTCAATGATGAAATCCAGTCCGAGCACGGGGTGGCGATGGGCCTGACCGGCCAGACGGCCGGCAACATCGACGTCTCCACCAAGCTGGGTGACGCCCTCCCGCCCTACCTGGCCATCGTCGTCGGGCTGTCCCTGATCCTGCTGCTGCTGGTGTTCCGCTCCATCGTGGTGCCGCTGCTGGCCACGGGCGGTTTCCTCCTCTCGCTCGCCGCAGCGTTCGGCGCCGTGGTTGCCGTGTACCAGTGGGGCTGGCTCGGCGGCGTGTTCGACGTCGCCAACCCCGGCGCCGTGCTGAGTTTCCTGCCCATCATCCTGATCGGTGTGCTGTTCGGCCTGGCCATGGACTACCAGGTGTTCATCGCCTCGGGCATGCGGGAGGCCTACATGCACGGTTCCACCGCCAAGGAAGCCGTCCGGGTAGGCTTCCGCCACGCGGCCGCCGTGGTGACCGCCGCCGCGATCATCATGGTCAGCGTGTTCGCCGGCTTCATCTTCAGCCACCTCACCATGGTCCGGCCGCTCGGCTTCGCCATGGCGTTCGGGGTACTCCTGGACGCCTTCGTGGTGCGCATGACCATCGTCCCGGCCGTGATGTACCTGCTGGGCGAAAGGTCCTGGTGGCTGCCCCGGTGGCTGGACCGGATCCTGCCTGACGTGGACGTGGAGGGCGCCAAGCTCAACCGGACCGGGGCGGCACCGGCGCACGGGGAACTGGTCCACCAGGCCGGACCGGTCAATTAGGCTGAATTTGTGGTCCGCCTGATTCTTGCATCCCAGTCCCCCGCCCGCACCAAGCTCCTGGCCGAGGCCGGCATCCGGCACTCCATCCTGGTGTCCGACGTGGACGAGGACGCCGTCCAGGCCCGCTACGGCGTCACCGACCCGCACGACACCGCCCTGCTGCTGGCCCGCGCCAAGGCGGAGGCGGTGGCGGCGCTTCCGGAAGCTGAGGGCGCACTGGTCCTGGGCTGCGACTCTGTGTTCGAGTTCGACGGCGAGGCGCACGGCAAGCCGTACACCGCCGATGTCGCCCGCGAGCGCATGCTGCGGATGAGCGGCAACACCGGGGTCCTGCATACGGGCCATTGGCTGGTGGACTGCCGGGACACCCATTCCGACGACGACGGCGAAGGTTCGGGCACCGGCGCCACCCTCGGGACGGTGGCCTCGGCCGAGGTCGCCTTCCTGGAGATGGACCCGGCAGAAATAGATGCCTACATCGCCACGGGCGAGCCGCTGCACTGTGCCGGTTCCTTCACCATCGACGGCCTGGGCGGGGCGTTCATCCGGAAGGTCGACGGCGACCCGCACACCGTCGTCGGACTTTCCGTCTCCACTCTCCGCGGCCTGCTTGCCGCCGCGAACGTGCGCATCACCGACCTCTGGCACAGCTGACGGCACCTGCACCGCCTGCAACAAAAGCGCCGCAATTGGCAAGGTCTTGTAGCTTCCCTACAAAGCTCGGCCGGTTTACACGCGGATTCCGCAAGTAATATCGGCGGAACCCTCAAAACCGCGCTAGGCTCCCTGAAGGAAAGAAGGAGACGCCTTGTCAGCAAATTTGGAGCAGTCCGCAGGAACCACGCAGTCGACCCTCACAAAGGTGCTGATCGCCAACCGCGGTGAGATCGCCGTCCGCATCATCCGGGCCGCCCGCGACGAAGGCATCGCCTCAGTGGCCGTCTACGCAGACCCGGACCGCGACGCCCTGCACGTCCGCCTCGCTGACGAAGCCTACGCCCTGGGCGGCAACACCGCGGCCGAGTCCTACCTGGTCATGGACAAAATCATCGACGCCGCCCGCCAGTCCGGCGCCGACGCCATCCACCCCGGCTACGGCTTCCTGGCCGAAAATGCCGAGTTCGCCGCGAAGGTGATCGCCGCCGGCATCACCTGGATCGGCCCCTCCCCCGAAGCCATCTCCGCCCTCGGCGACAAGGTCCAGGCCCGCCACATCGCGGAAAAGGTTGGCGCCCCGCAGGTCCCCGGCACCGCTGACCCGGTGGAATCGGCCGAGGAAATCCTCGAGTTCGTGGACCGGCACGGCCTGCCCGTGGCCATCAAGGCTGCTTTCGGCGGCGGCGGACGCGGCATCAAGGTGGCCCGCACCCGCGAGGAAATCCCCGAACTGTTCGAATCCGCCGTGCGGGAGGCCACCGCCGCCTTCGGCCGCGGCGAGTGCTTCATCGAGCGCTTCCTGGACGCTCCCCGGCACGTCGAGACCCAGTGCCTGGCGGACGCCCACGGCAACGTGGTGGTGGTTTCCACGCGTGACTGCTCGCTCCAGCGCCGCAACCAGAAGCTCGTCGAGGAAGCCCCGGCGCCGTTCCTCACCGAAGAGCAGAACCGCCGGCTCTACGAGTCCTCCAAGGCGATTCTCAAGGAGGCAGGCTACCTGGGTGCCGGCACCTGCGAATTCCTGGTGGGCCAGGACGGCACCATCTCCTTCCTGGAAGTGAACACCCGCCTACAGGTGGAGCACTGCGTCTCCGAGGAAGTCACCGGGATCGACCTGGTGCGCGAGCAGTTCCGGCTGGCCCGCGGCGAAGAGCTTGGTTACGGCGACCCCGAGGTGCGCGGGCACTCCTTCGAATTCCGCATCACCGGCGAGGACCCGGGCCGCAACTTCATGCCTGCCCCCGGCACCATTCGCGTGCTGAAGAACCCCACCGGCCCGGGAGTCCGGATCGACTCCGGCGTTGAACAGGGTGACGAGATCAGCGGCAACTTCGACTCCATGCTTTCCAAGCTGATCGTCACCGGAGCAGACCGCCCCCAGGCCCTGCAGCGTGCCCGCCGCGCGCTTGAGGAAATGGTGGTGGAGGGCATCCCCACGGTTATCCCGTTCGACCTCGCGGTGGTGTCCGATCCTGCGTTCGCTCCGGCCGAGGGCCCGTTCACGGTCCACACCCGGTGGATCGAAACAGAGTTCGTCAACAACCTCCCGGCCTGGACTCCGGACGGCTCCGCCGATGCCGACGCCGTGGCGGAAGACCGCCAGCGCGTGGTGGTCGAAGTTGGCGGCAAGCGCCTGGAAGTGGTCCTGCCCGCGTCCATGGGTTCCCTGGGAACGGGCGGGGCGGCGGCAGCGAAGCCGGCAAAGTCGAAGAAGCGCTCCCGCTCCGGCGGTCCTGCAGCGGCCACCGGCAATGCCCTGACGTCCCCCATGCAGGGAACCATCGTCAAGGTTGCTGTGGCCAACGGCGACGTCGTCTCCGAAGGCGACCTGGTGGTGGTCCTCGAGGCGATGAAGATGGAGCAGCCGCTGACGGCGCACCGCGCCGGAATTGTCATCGGGCTGGAGGCGTCCTCCGGTGAAACAGTCTCTGCCGGCGCCATCATCGCCATGATCGAAGACCAGTAAGCGCCGGAGGCACCCATGCTCGCACCCAGTTTCCAGGAAGAAGTGGGCAGGTACCACCTGGCCGTCCCCGAAATTACCCGGGGCAATCCCGAGCCCGTCAAGGAACTCTATTCCCGGCTGGACGACGTCACGCTGGCCAACCCCTTTGGCGGGATCGCCCGCGGCTGGGCGCAGGTGGAGGCGAGGCTGGACCAGGCTGCCCGGCAGTTCCAGGACGGCGAGATGCTGGGGTTCGACACCATCACGTCCTACACCGCACGGGACACCGCCTACCTGGTGGAGACCGAACACTTCCGTGCCCGCCTGGACGGGAGTGCCGTGGAGGAGTTTGCGCTCCGGGTCACCAGCATCTTCCGGCGCGAGGAAGGCTACTGGAAGCTCGTGCACCGGCACGCGGACCCTGCCGCGCGCCCGCAGTCGCGCCGCTCCCTCACCCAGCCCCCGCCTAGCTGACAGCTCCGGCCCAAACCGGCACACTTAGCAGATGCTGCCTTTCCTGCTCCTGGCCTCCCGGGCCGAGGACGCTGCCGCCGACGACGAATACGACGCCTACCTGCGCTATGGCGGTCTGGAAGAGCGGGAACTGCGCCGCGTCAGGCTCGAGGCTGCCCCGCTGCCGGACCTGGACCTCGCGGACTACTCGGGGGTCATTGTTGGCGGAAGCCCCTTCACCTCCAGCGATCCGGCGGAAGAGAAATCAGCCGTCCAGCACCGGGTGGAACGTGAACTGTCCGGGCTGCTGGACGGGCTGGTGGCCCGGGATTTCCCGTTCCTGGGCGCCTGCTACGGCGTGGGCACCCTCGGAACGCACCAGGGCGCCGTTATCGACAGGACCTATGGTGAACCGCTGGGCGGAGTGGAGATAGAACTCACGGACGCGGGACTCGAGGACCCGGTCCTGAAGGGGATGCCGCGCAGCTTTACCGCCTTCACCGGCCACAAGGAGGCCTGCACCGCCCTGCCGCCGCACGCCGTGCTGCTTGCGCGCTCCGAAGCCTGCCCGGTGCACATGTTCCGCATCCGGACGAACCTGTACGCCACGCAGTTCCACCCCGAACTGGATGTGGACGGGCTCATCACCCGCATCGACATCTACCGCAACGCCGGCTACTTCCCGCCCGAATCGGCTGAGGACCTGATGGAGAACGCCCGGCAGTTCACCGTCACCGAACCCATGAAGGTGCTCCGGAACTTCGTGGACCGCTACGCCCGGTGACGCCGCGGGCGGCCCCGGAGCGCCGCCGTCGTACGTTCCCGCCCAACTGCTCCGGCCCCGGACGCAGAAGTGCCCGGCGCACTCCCCTTGTTGACGGGGAACGCACCGGGCACCGCAGCCACGAACCGGGCTGGAACGTACAGTCCGTTTTCCTAGGCCACGTTGTTCTCGTAGTCGGTGTCTTTCGTTTCGCGGGTGATCCACAAGGCGATGAACGTCAACACTGCGGCGGCGGCCATATAGAGGCCCACGAGCCAGGTGCTTCCGCCTGCGGCCTGCCACAGGGCAATGGCGACGAACGACGCCGGAGCCGCACCGATCACGCTGGACAGGTTGTAGGCGACAGCCGAGCCGGTGTAACGGACATTCGCCGGGAACAGCTCCGGCAGGATGGCGGCCATCGGTCCAAACGTCAGCCCCATCAGAGTGAAGCCCACGATGAGTCCGATGATGGCTGCACCTGTACCCGGGCCGAACATGGTGAACCAGAGCAGCCCGAAGACGAAGATCCCTGCCGTGACAGAGAGCAGGAACTTGCGGCGGCCCCACTTCTCGGCCAGAGGGCCTGAGACAAGGGTGAAGATGCCGAAGAAGACGACGCCAAGGATCAGCATCCAGAGGAAGTCACCGCGGGGAATGCCGAGTCCCGGGACGAACGCCGCGATTTCCGCTGCTGACATCGGCTTTCCTGCCTTCTCAGCGGCAGCCTGTGCCGCTTCCACGCTGGCAGGCTTGGTGCCGTAGGTCAGGGTGAAGGAGGTCATCACATAGAACAGGACGTAGGTGGCGAACATGATGAAGGTTCCGGCCACCACAGGGCGCCAGTGGTTCTTGAAGGTGGCCGCAAAGGGCACCTTGGCAACCTTCTCTTCGGTCAGGACCTTCTGGAAGGAGAGGCTTTCAACGAGCTTCAGCCGGACGTAGAGTCCCACGATGACCAGAACCGCGCTCAGGAGGAACGGGACGCGCCAGCCCCATTCGAGGAACGCCTCAGGAGACAGGGCAAAGTTGAGCCAGATGAACAGCAGGTTGGCGAGAATGAATCCGATGGGCGCGCCAAGCTGCGGGAATGTCCCGTAGACGGCCCGCTTGCCCTTCGGGGCGTTTTCCGTGGCCAGCAACGCAGCACCGGACCATTCCCCGCCCAGGGCAAGGCCCTGGGCAAACCGGAGGACCACAAGCATCAGGGGCGCCAGGACAGCCCAGCCGGGCAACGATGCCGTGGGAAGCAGGCCGATGAGGAAGGTCGCAATACCCATGGTCAGCAGCGATGCAACCAGGGTGCCCTTGCGGCCGAACTTGTCACCGAAGTGGCCGAAAAGTACGGAGCCCACGGGACGGGCGATGAAGGCCACACCGAAGATGGCAAAAGAGCTCAACAAAGCGTTGATCTCGGTGGCCTGAGGAAAGAAGAGCCGCGGAAAGACCAGTACGGACGCTGTGGCGTAAATGTAGAAATCGTAAAACTCGATGGTGGTGCCGATAAGGCTGGCGAAAATAACCTTGCCCTTGGAGTTCAACGGCTTGGCGGCCCCAGGCTCCGTGGACGTTTCAGTGGATGACATAGGTAAACGCTTTCGTGAGGACCGGCCGGACCCGGGGTAAGGGAACGGCTCGAAATAATCAGAGTTCAATATTAGTTCCCTCCGTCCAGTCAATGGACGAAAGGTCCAGCATGCGGACTTGTGGGGTGTGTCTCACTGCGTGGTCCACACCGCCCGCCTCACACCCGGCAAGGCGGACCGATAGGCAAATGTCACAGCGCGTTAACACATGGCGTCCGTCCACGAAACGCGGCTTCCCTACCTTGGAGGAACAACATCCCCCAGAAGGAGGTACCCCGTGACTGTTGACCGCACCGCCGATGCCGGCACCGGAAGTTCCGTTGATCTCGAAGACTCCGCATTGCCCGGAACCGCCGCATCCGCCAGCGCACAGCCCGGCCCTACCCGCACCACAGACACCCCCGCCCTTGAATTCCGCCCCGGCCGCTGGATCGCCAACTGGGATGCCGAGAACAAGGAACAGTGGGAAACCGCAGGCCGCTCCATTGCACGCCGCAACCTGAACTGGTCAATCTTCGCCGAATTCCTCGGCTTTGTCGTATGGCAGCTCTGGTCCATCGTGGTGGTCCAGCTCCCCGCAGCGGGCTTCAACTTCTCCACCTCCGAAATATTCTGGCTGATCTCCATGCCCAGCCTGGTGGGTGCCACCCTGCGCATCCCTTACACCTTCATGGTCCCCCGCTTCGGCGGCCGCAACTGGACCATCGTGTCCGCCCTGCTGCTCCTGATCCCCTCCATCGGCCTGGCCCTGTGTGTCTCCAACCCGGAAACCCCCTTCGGCGTCATGCTCCTGGTGGCCGCCCTGGCAGGCTTCGGCGGCGGCAACTTCGCCAGCTCCATGGCCAACATCACGTTCTTCTACCCCGCCCGCGAAAAGGGCTGGGCCCTGGGCCTGAACGCCGCCGGCGGCAACATGGGTGCCGCCGTGGCACAGCTGGCCGTCCCGATCGCCATCACCCTCCTCGCCGTCGGCACGGTCAACCTGCCCCTGGCGGGCTGGATGTGGGTTCCGTTCATCCTGATCGCCGCCTTCGGTGCCTGGAAGTACATGGACAACCTCACCAGCGCCAAGGGTGACGTGGCAGGCTCGATCGCAGCGCTGAAGGAACCGCACCTGTGGATCATGGCGCTGCTCTACATCGGCACATTCGGCTCCTTCATCGGCTTCGCCGGTGTCTTCCCCAAGCTGATCAAGGACTACTTCCCGGCTTTCTCCTCCATCGGAGTGGGCACCGTGGCACTGTCGCTGGCCTTCCTCGGCCCGCTGGTGGGCTCCCTGGCCCGCCCGTACGGCGGGCGCATGGCTGACCGGATGGGCGGGGCCCGGATGACCGTGGCCGCCTTCGCCTCCATGGCCGTCATCACCCTCACCATGATCTGGACCCTGCCGCTGAAGAACTTCTGGCTCTTCCTGGTCCTCTTCCTGATGCTCTTCACCGCCAGCGGCTTCGGCAACGGTGCAACCTACCGGATGATCCCCATCATCTTTGCCACCAACAGCCGCGCTGCCCGGAAGGGTGCCAGCTCGGTGGCCACCCAGCGCCTCGCCTCCTCCGCCCTGGGCCTCATCTCCGCCATCGGCGCCTACGGCGGGTTCGTGATCCCGCAGGTGCTCAACGCCTCCAACTCGGCCAGCGGCTCCTACACCCCCGCCTTCTACGGCTTCGTCGGGGCCTACGTCCTGATGCTGGTTGTGTGCTGGGCCTGCTACATCCGCAACGCCAACCGAAATGCGATGGGACACGTCTAACATGACCAAAAGCGCCGACACGCACTGCCCTTACTGCGCCCTGCAGTGCGCCATGACGCTCACGTCTCCCACGGCACTGGCCCCGGCTTCCCAGCCGGGGTCAGTCCCCGTGCCGGGAACTGCTGCCCCCGGAATCCCCCTGGCCGCACCCCTTGAAGTCAGCGGCCGGGACTTCCCCACCAACCGCGGCGGCCTCTGCCGCAAGGGCTGGACCTCCCCCACCCTCCTGAACCACCCCGGACGGATCACGGAGCCGCTCCTGAAGGGCGCTGACGGCGTCCACCGGCCCATCAGCTGGGACCAGGCCCTGGACCTCGCCGTATCCGCCGTGAAGGGCGCCCGCGCCCGCTACGGTGCCGACGCCGTCGGCGTGTTCGGCGGCGGCGGCCTCACCAACGAAAAGGCCTACATGCTGGGCAAGTTCGCCCGGCTCGCCCTGGGCACCTCCCGCATCGACTACAACGGCCGGTTCTGCATGTCCTCGGCCGCGGCGGCCGGGATGCGGGCTTTCGGCGTTGACCGCGGACTCCCCTTCCCCCTCGAAGCCCTGGACACCGCCAGCACCATCCTGATGCTCGGCTCCAACGTGGCCGAAACCATGCCGCCATTCGTGCAGCACCTCAAGGGAACCCGCGACGCCGGCGGGCTGATCGTGGTGGACCCTCGCCATTCCGCCACGGCCGCCTTCACGGCCGACGGCGGCGGCCTCCACCTCCAGCCCCTGCCGGGCACCGACCTGACCCTCCTCCTGGGCATCTCCCACGTGGTCATCCACGAGAACCTGGTGGACACCGCGTACCTGGCTGACCGCACGTCCGGCTACAGTGCCGTAGCCCGCAGCGTCAACGCCTTCTGGCCCGAACGGGTGCAGTCCCTCACCGGCGTCCCGGCTGAACTCATCCGCGAAACGGCCCGCCGGCTTGCCCGGGGCGCACGCGACGGCGGCAGCTACATCCTCACCGGCCGCGGCGTGGAACAGCACGTGGACGGCACCGACACCGCCACGGCAGCGATCAACCTGAGCCTCCTGCTGGGCCTGCCGGGCTCGGCCCTGAGCGGCTACGGCACACTCACCGGCCAGGGCAACGGCCAGGGCGGGCGCGAGCACGGCCAGAAGGCGGACCAGCTCCCCGGCTACCGCAAGATCACCGATCCAGCCGCCCGCGCCCACGTGGCAAAGGTCTGGGGCGTGGAGGAGGACCTCATTCCCGGGCCGGGCCTGCCGGCCGTGCAACTGTTGAAGTCGCTTGGCAAGCCCGACGGCGTCCGCTGCCTTTTTGTCCACGCCTCAAATATCGCTGTGGCCTCCCCCGACGCCAACGCCGTGATCGCAGGACTCCGGAGCCTGGACTTCCTGATGGTCTGCGACTTCTTTATGTCCGAGACGGCCGCTGAGGCGGACCTCATCCTTCCCGTCCTTCAGTGGGCGGAGGAAGAGGGCACCCTGACCAACCTCGAAGGCCGCGTGCTGCGCCGCCGCCGGGCCCTCACTCCGCCGGCCGGTGCCCGCAGTGAGCTGTGGATCATGGCGCGGCTGGCCGAAGCCCTTGACGCCCCGTCCACCTACAGCGAGGACCCCGAGACCGTGTTCGAGGAACTCCGCCTTGCCTCTGCCGGCGGACTGGCGGACTACTCCGGGATCGACTACGCCATGCTGGACCGCGGCGAAGCCGCCTACTGGCCCTACCCCGCCGGCAGCCAGGGAACACCGCGGCTGTTCCGGGACAGGTTCGCGCACCCGGACGGCAAAGCCGTGATGACCCCGGTGACGCCGCGCCGCCGTCGTACTCCTGCTGGGCCCCCTACAGGGGATGGCACCGCCGCGAAAACCATGACCCTCATCACCGGCCGCCTTTTGGAGCACTACCAGTCCGGCGCGCAGACCCGGCGGGTGTCGGAGTTGCTGGCGGCGCAGCCGGAAGCCATGGTGCAGATCCATCCGGCGGCTGCAGCGTCGATGGGCATCACCGAGGGTGCGCTCGTGTCCGTGGCCAATGAGCGCGGCGAGGTGGAGTGCCGGGCCCAGCTCAGCACCGCCATCCGTCCCGAAACCGTCTTCCTGCCGTTCCACTTCCCCGAACTCGAGAGTGCGAACCGCCTCACGGAGGCGGCCACGGACCCCATCTCCGGGATGCCGGAGTTCAAGTTCAACACCGTTTGGGTCCGGCCCGTAGCCGCGCCCCTTTCCACCAACGTGCTTCAAACGACGGAGGCCTCATGAGCGAGCAGATTGTCATTGTGGGATTCGGCCCGGTGGCGGCCCGGCTGGTTGACGAACTCCTGCCTGCCGTCCGCAGCGGCAAGGTGGGCCTGACAGTGGTGGGCGAGGAAGCTGAGGCTGCCTACAACCGCGTTCTCGTGGCTGATCTCGGCGTGGGCAGGACCACCGCCGAGGCCCTGGCCCTCTCAGACGCCGCGGAGCTGGCAGGGGACGGAGTGGACATCCGCCTGGGCGTCCGGGTGAAGCGCGTGGACCGGGCCCGGCAGCAGGTCCTCCTGTCCGACGGCGGCGCCGTCCACTACGACCGGCTGGTCTTTGCCACGGGGTCGCGCCCGGTCATTCCCAACCTCACGGGCATCAACCCCGACCCCACCCACCCGGTCCTCCCGGCCGGCGTCACCGCACTCCGCGACCTTCGCGACGCCGGGGTGCTGCGCCAGGCCGTGGACGGCGGCAAGCGGGTGGTGGTCCTGGGCGGCGGCGTCCTGGGCCTGGAGACCGCACTGGCTGCGGCGGAAGAAGGAGCCACCGTCACGGTGGTCCACAACGGCCCGCATCCGCTGGGCCACATCCCTGCTGAGCGTGGGTGACGATTGCGTGGAGCTTATGCTCGCGTCCAGCAGTTTGAGGTTGATCCTCAGC
>NZ_JBJURL010000094.1:0-14206 GCF_046097905.1 Pseudarthrobacter sp. NKDBFgelt
CGGGGTGGTGGAGGTCCGCAACTGCTTCGGCTGGGGTTCATCAATCACGCGGAGGTCCGGGGAGCGCAGGGTCTTGATGAGGGTGGGCTGCATCTGGACGCCGTCGTTCGCGATTGCGGCGGTCATCAGTGCCACCTGCAACGGCGTAGCCCTGACGTCCTTCTGCCCGATGACGGACTGCGCCAGGCCGGGGCCGTCGAGGTCATCCGGGAAGGTGTTTTCGCTGGCGTAGTCCAGCTTGAGCTGATCGCCCATGTCCTGGCCGAACCCGAACTTCGCTGCCTGTTCGGCAATGGCGTCACGGCCAAGGTCCAGGGCGATGCTCGCGAAGGGGGTGTTGCAGGACTGCTGGAGCGCGAAGGCGAAACTGGCTGTGTCCCGGGTGTAGCAGTTGCCGCCTGCGTAGTTGGGCAGGCGGTACTGGATGCCCTCGAAGGGCAGTTCCGCAGGGTTGGGGAGCTCGCTGTCCTTGTTGTACTTCCCGGATGCCAGGGCAGCTGCGGTATCCACCAGCTTGAACACTGAGCCGGGGGCCAGCAGTTCCCCGGTGGGTCCGCTGACATTCGGGTTCAGGTTGATCCCGGGCACCTTGATCAGTTCATTCATGCTGGCATCGGCCGCGGCGAGGTCCTGGGTGGCCACCAGGTTCGGATCATAGGACGGCTTGGACACCATGGCAAGGATGTCTCCGGTCTTGGGGTTGGTGACCACGATGGAGCCACGTTGCCCGTCCGGGATCAGGCTATAGGCCAGCTGCTGGATTTCGGGGTCGATGGTGAGCTCGACCGATGCGCCCTTGGGCTGGTTTCCGAGGAAAAGCTGCCCCACCCGGTCCAGGAACAGCTGGTCCGAGTTGCCGGCAAGCTCCGCTCCCATGGACTGCTCCAGGCCGGTGGCGCCGAAGTTCTGCGAGAAGTACCCCGTGATCCCTGCGTAGGCTTCCGGCTGCGGGTACGTGCGCTGGAAGGCGCAGGTCTCCGAGCCGGTTTCCACGGACTCGGCCACGGGGGATCCACCCACAATGACGGCGCCACGGTCGTTGCAGAAGCTTTGCAGGACGGCGCGTTGGTTCCAGGGGTTGGCCTTGAGTTCGTCGGCCCCGATCACCTGGACGTAGCTGATGGCTCCAAAGATGAGTGCGAACATGGCGATGGCCGCCACCCATGAATGCCGTATTGCCTGGTTCACAGGTGCTTCACCGCCTCGGTAGGAGTATCAATGCCTGGTGCTTCCGATCCTTTGCCCGGCGGCAAGGGAGTAGTGTCCACGGGGCCGCGCGCGGTGTGCGAAATCATCAGGAGCAGGCCAACTATGATCCAGTTGGCCAGCAGGGACGAGCCGCCGGCCGCCAGGAACGGCGTGGTGAGGCCCGTCAGCGGGATCAGGCGGGTCACGCCGCCGATCACCACAAAGCACTGCAGCGCCACGGCGAAGGACAGCCCGCACGCCAGGAGTTTTCCGAAGGCGTCGCGGGTGCCGAGGGCAGCCCGGAAACCGCGGGTGAACAGCAGCAGGTACATCAGCACGACGGCGAAGAGGCCGATGAGCCCCAGTTCCTCGCCCAGGGAAGCAATGATCATGTCGCTGTTCGCGAAGGGGACCAGGTCCGGGCGCCCCTGGCCCAGTCCTGTGCCCATCAGGCCGCCGTTGGCCATGCCGAAGAGGCCTTGAATGATTTGCCGGCTTCCGCCGGGAAACCGGTCGTAGACCTCCGGTGTGAAGGCATTGAGCCAGCCGTCGATGCGCAGCTGCACGTGGGAGAACACCTGGGCGGCCACGAACCCGCCGCCGGCGATGAGGGCCAGGCCGATCACTACCCAGCTGATTCGGCTGGTGGCCACGTAGATCATCACGATGAACAGGCCGAAGAAGAGGATGGAGGAGCCCAGGTCCCGTTGGAAGATGAGCACACCGATGCTGACCAGCCACGCGGTGATCATGGGGCCCATGTCCTTGAAGCGCGGGAACTGCAGCGGCCCCACCTTGCGGCCCGCCAGCAGGATCAGGTCCCGGTTGGAGGAAAGATAACCAGCGAAGAATATAGCCAGGGTGATCTTCGCGACCTCGCCGGGCTGGAACGTCATGGGGCCGAGGCGGATCCAGACCCGTGCGCCGAGGATCTCGCCGGCGGTGATGCCCGGAACAAGCGGCAGGATCAGGAGGAGTGCGCTGGCAGCCAGTGAAATGAAGGTGAACCGGCGGAGGATCCGGTGGTCCTTCAGGAACCAGATCACCCCGATGGCCACGGCCATGGCGATGAGTGTCCACCGGAGCTGGTTGTTGCCGGTGTCGTCCCCGGGGGCGTCCAGCCGGTGGATCATGGCCAGGCCGATTCCGTTCAGCGCGACCACGAGCGGAAGTATTACCGGATCGGCATACTTTGCTCGGAGGCGAAGGACGCCGTGGAAGACCAGGGCAGCGACGGCCAGGAGGCCGGACTGGAACCAGAAGTCGGAATCAAACGCATTCTCCCGGTCGATGCCCACCAGCATGTTGGCGCCGATGCCTACGGCGAGGGCAAGCAGGAGCAGTGCGAGTTCAACGTTGCGGCGCGGTTTGGGCATGGTGCTGAGCTGGCTCATTGGACCGCCTCGCAGGTGACGGAGGGGCTGGGTGACGGGGACGTCGGCGCGGGAGAAGCGTCCGGGGCCGGTGCAGCGGCCGCGGAGTCTGTGGGCGCGGGGGCGGGGGTGGAGGCTGCCGGGGACGGAGAAGGCGCAGGGCAGTCCTGTTCGGGAGACGTGGTCCCGGTGAGCTCAAGGTTCTTCACGATGCGCTGGGCGTCGTAGAGGTCGTTGGCGGGAACGGTCTGGCGGACCCGCTGCTGGGAAAATGGTGGCAGGGAATCCATCCGGATCTCCGTGACGGTCTCCAGGCTGGACAGTCCGATGGGTCCCAGGCGCTGCGAAACCCCGTTGTAGATGGCCACCCGTGAATCGAACTCGCCCACGTAGTAACGGGTCTGCGTCCAGGCATAGCCGAGCCACAGGCCCACCGTCAGCGCCACCAGCACCGATGCGGCGATGGCCCAGGTGACCCACCGGCGCGGCTTGGGCGGTACGAGGGCTTCCTCGGCGTCGTTGCCCGGCTGTTCGGCCCTGTGGGTGAGGAGGGTTGCTGCCCTGCGCGCCACAGTGCGCCCCGCGATGGTGGGGATGGAACCGGACTCGGCGGCCGCCGCGGCAGCACCCACAAGTTCGTGCGGCCGCGACGCCAGCTCCTCCCGCAGGACTTCCGCTGACAAGTGCTCGCCCAGATGCGGGTCAGTGGCGCCCGCCTGCACGGACGGAGCGCCGCCGGCCTCCGTGGAACCTCCCGCGGCCTGCGCTTCTTTGGAGCCAGGGTCCCCGGCATCCCGGGCAGGGACGTTCCCGCCCTCCGGCGGGGTGTCCTTCCGGGCTGCCGCGGCAGCGGCCAAGGCGGCATTCGTGGAAGGAATGACTTCGACGGCGGCCGTACTGACGTCGTCGGGCGTTTCTTCGACGATTTCCACCATGATCACGGTGACGTTGTCCGGGGAACCGGCTTCAAGGGTCAGGTCCACCAGGGTTTCCACGCACTCGCGGAGGTCCTTGGTCTCCCGCACCGTCCGCTCCACGGCGTGGCCCGCAACATAGTTGAGCCCGTCGGAGCAGAGCAGCCAGCGGTCGCCCGGCCGAACGTCCAGGGTGTCGAGATCAAGTTCGGGACTGGCGTCGACGTCGCCCAGGACCCGCATCAGGACGTTCTTGTGCGGGTGGCTCTCGGCTTCCTCCGGGCGGAGCCTGCCTTCGTCGATGAGCCGCTGGACGAACGTGTGGTCCACGCTCACCTGCGTGAACTCGCCGTCGCGCAGGCGGTAGGCCCGGGAATCGCCAATGTGTGCGAAGTGGAGCTTTCCCTCGGCCAGCAGGAGTGCCGTGACCGTGGTGCCCATTCCCGCGAGCTTGGGGTTCTGGTGCACCAGTTCGGACAGCAGGGAATTCGCGGTTTGGATCTCATCGGCAAGGACCGTGCCGGCGTCACCGTGGTAGCCGCCGCGGTCCAGGTGGATCATGTCCAGGACGGTGGCGGCGGAGGCAACGTCGCCGCCTGCGTGGCCGCCCATTCCGTCCGCGACGACGGCGAGGTGCCGCCCTGCGTAGGCGGAATCGTCATTCTTGGAGCGGATGCGGCCGACGTCGGAGCGCGCGGCGAAGCGCATGATGAGGGGCCGCTGCGGGGGCTGGTGCCCGTTTGCGGGGGATTGCGTGGCGGCCACGGCTATGGCCTCAATTCGATGACCGTCTTGCCGATTCTCACGGGTACCCCTGGCTCAACCGGCAGGGCGCGGGTAAGTTGCTGGTCCGCCAGGTACGTTCCGTTGGTTGAGCCGAGATCCTCGATGAACCAGCGGCTGCCCTGGGGGAACAGCCGTGCGTGGCGGCCGGAGGCGTAGTCGTCCTCCAGGACCAGCGTGGCCTCCTGGGCCCGTCCCAGGAGAATGGGGCTGGCGGCAAGCGGAAGGGTGGTTCCCTTCAGCGGTCCCTCGATGACAACCAGCTGGTGGGCCTGCTGCTTCACCGGCTGCGGGGCGGCTTCCGCCAAGCCCGGGTTTTTGCGGACCTCGCGTTGGGTTGGAGCGCCGGACGCCGCCTTGCGCCCCACCATGAGGTCCCGCCGCATTGCTGACACGATGCTGAAAATCAGCACCCAGAGGAGCAGGAGGAAGCCAAAGCGCAGGGCCGTGATTGTCAGGTCGCTCATGCGCGGCCACCAGGGCCGGCAGGCAGAAGGCGGAAGATGATTTTTGTCCGTCCCATAGTGATGGTGGAGCCGTCAGTGAGCTCGGTGCTCCCTGACACCTTCTGCCCGTTGACGTAGCTGCCGTTGGTGGATCCCATATCCACTGCGCTGGTCACGCCGTTGGCCGTACGGATTTCCAGGTGGCGGCGGGAAACGCCGGTGTCCTCGACATGGATGTCGGCATCGGAGGACCTGCCCAGCACGATGGACGGCGCGTTGAGGGAGTAGCGCTGCCCGTCGATGTCCAGGACGGGCTGGAGCCGGACCGGCTGGCGGCTGGGAGCTGCCGGTACGTTGGAGCGTGCGGGGGCGCCTGCCGGGGAACCCTGGGTCTTTTCGGTGGTGGAGATGATTTCAAAGTCGCCGGCGCGCAGCTCCGTGTCCCGGCGGAAGGAAATCCGCACCGATCCCTGAAGCGTGTAGCCCTGGCTGCGGACGTGGTTGATCACCACATCGCACAGTTCTTCGGCCAGCGGGGTGCCCCATTCCTGGGCCCTCTTGAAGTCGTCTTCACTGAGCTGGACGTCGAAAACGTTGGGTGCCAGTGTGCGGCCGGCCGACACCGTGAGGGCCTTGTGGTCCACCTCGCGGCGCAGCCTGCTGGCGATTTCCACAGGCTCAACCTGGGCGCGGGAGCCGGTGGAGAAGACGCCCCGGACAGCCTTTTCAATGCCGCGTTCAACTTTGTCCAGCAGACCCATGATTCTTCTCCTTTCCCCCCGGCTGCGGGGCAGTTTCCGTTCCGGAACTTCACCCGCCGTGCAGTTCACAACTCAGGAGCGTGCGCGCGTGCGGCAGCCACTCCTACATCCGATACTACTGGGCAGCCCTGTGAATGACCTTAATCAACAACGGCCCGCCGCCTGCAAAAGTTCGCTCCGCAGCCGCAACCGGGCCGGATCCTTCCCCAGTTCCGTCCCTGGGCGGGGGCACGAATTTTCGGGTTTCGCCGGGGCCGGGCAGGCGCATGGGAGCCCAATTGGTAATTTCCGTCCACTGTCCGTTATGCTTGATCTCGCTGCTTTTACAGGGTTGCGGATCCGGGAAACGGGCCGTTGCTTGGTGGAAGAAGTTGCGCGCGAGTGGCGGAACGGCAGACGCGCTGGCTTCAGGTGCCAGTATCCGAAAGGGTGTGGGGGTTCAAATCCCCCCTCGCGCACGCAAACAAGAAGAGCCCCGGTCTTAGGACCGGGGCTCTTCTGCGTTCACTGAGTTTGCGTAAAGCCGGTTTCACCGCTGTTTGGACTTCTCACCCCGGGGTTCCGGGGTGTTATGTCCAGGCCCGGGTGCCTCACAGCCTGGTTCGACGACGGGAACCGGGTTGGTGCCACGTGGCGGCGATATTTCCCGCCCGCTAGGGACGCGCCGATGCCTTGAACCGGCGTCGTGAATTCGCCAGGTGGCTGCGCATGGCAGCTGCTGCGGCAGCCTCATCCCCGTCCGCGATGGCCTCCGAGATGGACCGGTGTTCCTGCACCACCTGGTCAAAATGGTCCCGGGCGTAGTGCTCGACGCCGGTCATCAGCCGGGTGCGCGGCATCGCGATCATCGTCTGGCCCAGCGCCGCGAGGCAGTCGGAATAATAGGGGTTGCCGGAAGCGGCGGCTACGGCCCGGTGGAACTCAAAGTCCGACTTCATAGCGTGTGCCGGGTGCCCCGCGCTGGCCGTGAACTCCTCCAGCGCTGCGGTGACGGCCCGCAACTGCCGCTCCGTGTGGTTGCGCGCTGCCAGTGCCGCGGCCTCCGCTTCCACCCCCATGCGGAACTCCAGCAGGTGCAGCCGGTCCTCCATGGTGGCCACCGGGCGCGCCCCCGGAGCGGGGGAGGGTCCGTCCGACGGCGGGGTCAGGGCAAAGCTGCCCCGCCCGCGTTCGGTTTCCACGAGTCCCTCGGCCTGCAGCCGGGTCAGCGCGGCACGCACCACGGTGCGGCTGACGCCAAAGTCGCTGATCAGGGTGTTTTCGCTGGGGAGCTTCTCGCCCGGCTGGATGACGCCGTCGACGATGCGGGTGCGAAGGTCAGCGGCGAGGTCCGCGGTGAGGTTCCGGCTCATGGCAACTAGGTTACGCGCCGAACTCCACTGATTCGGTGGTCCAGGCGCGCGCCTGGTCGCTCAGGGTGATGCCCAGGCCGGGGCGGTCCGGGACGATCATTTTGCCGTTCTTGGTTTCGAGGCGTTCGTTGAACAGCGGATCGAGCCAGTCGAAGTGCTCCACCCAGGGCTCGCGCGGGTAGGCGGCGGCCAGGTGCAGGTGGATTTCCATGGCGAAGTGCGGGGCCAGGCCCAGGCCGCGCTCATCCGCCAGGGCGGCAAGGCGCAGGAACTGGGTAATGCCGCCCACCCGTGGGGCATCCGGCTGGATGATGTCGCAGCTGTTCGCGCTGATGAGGCCCTTGTGTTCGGCCACGGAGGCGAGCATCTCCCCGGTGGCGATGGGAGTATCCAGGACCTGCGCCAGGTGCGCGTGGCCCTCGAAGTCGTAGGCGTCCAGGGGCTCTTCGATCCAGACGAGGTTGAACTGCTCGAGCTGGCGGCCCATCCGCAGGGCGGTGGCACGGTCCCACTGCTGGTTGGCGTCCACCATCAGTGGAACGTCCCAGCCAATGTGCTCGCGGATCCCGGCGACGCGGCGGAGGTCCTCCTTGCTGTCCGGCAGGCCGACCTTGATCTTGATGCCGCCGATGCCCTCCTCAATCGACTGCGTGGCGCGGGCTTTTACTTCCTCGAGGCTGGCGTTGAGGAAGCCGCCGGAGGTGTTGTAGGTCTGCACGGAGTCGCGGTATGAGCCCAGGAACTTGGCCAGGGGCAGGCCGGCCCGCTTGGCTTTGAGGTCGTAGAGGGCAATGTCGATTGCGGCCAGGGCCTGCGTGGCCACCCCGGAGCGGCCCACGGACGCCCCGGCCCACAGGAGCTTGGTGTAGATCTTCGCGATGTCGTTGGGGTCCTCGCCGATGATGCCGCCGGCGACCTCCTTGGCGTGTGCGTACTGCGCCGGACCGCCGGCGCGCTTGGAGTAACTGAAGCCGACGCCGGTGTGCCCCAGTTCCGTGGTGATCTCGGCGAAGAGGAAGACGACCTCGGTCATGGGCTTTTGCCGGCCCGTGAAGACCTTCGCGTCGCTGATGGGAACGGCGAGGGGCAGGCGGGCGGTGGACAGCTTGACGTGCCGGATCAGATCGACGGTACTCACGGGTTCTCCTTCAGGCGGGACCGGGCTCCTTCGCCCGCCCTCTTAGGGTATAAGTAGAGTACTTGTATTACAAGTGGTGGCAGGTCCGTCGTGGGGATGTCGCGGCTATACGGGGAGGCTGGACTAACCCCGCTGCTCCCGCAGGGCGCCCAGTCCTGCGATGAGTGCCTCAAGCCCCAGGCTGAACGCGGCGTCTGCGGGTGGCCCGTCCACCTGTCCTTCCGCGCTCCGCACGGCAGCCGTGAAGTGCGGTGTTGCCTCCGCCATGGAGCCCGACTCGAAAATATCGGCCGGCGCCGTGACGTCATAGGCGGAGCCAAAAATGAAGGACTCCAAGGCCACGATGGAGGAGACAATCCGCTCCTGCGGGAATCCGGCGTCGAGGAATCCCTTGCTGACGGTCTCGTACATGGCCAGGGTCTGCGGTGCGTCAGTCACCGGAAGGACGGCGATGACCGGGATGAGCGGCGTGTGCTCGGCGAAGACGTTCCGGTAGCTCCAGGCCCAGCCGCGAACGGCTTCCTCCCACGGTGCCGGGCCGAAGCCGGATACATCCACCAGTGAGGTGAGGTGGTCCTCCACCAGGAGCAGGACGTCCCGCTTGGCTGCCACGTGGTTGTAGAGGGCCGACGGCGCCACGTCCAGTTCCTTGGCCAGTGCGGCCATGGTGAGGCCGTCATATCCCTTGCGGTTGATCAGCTCCAGTGCCGCCGTGGTGATCCCGGCCTTGTCCAGGACGGCGGCTGACGGCCTGCCGGCCCTCCGCCTCTGGGTGCCGGCACTCCCCGCGTTGCGCCCCTGAGTGGCTGATACTGCCGGCATGCCTGCCCTTTCGTCGGTGGTCTCCAGCATTATTCCACCGGGCACTTCCCGTCCATGACAGGAGCAGCTATAGTTCTAATAAATGAATGCCGTTCATTTAGTGGTTCCCGTCACCTGGCAGGACCAAAGAGAGGACATCATGCTGAACCTGAACCGCGACGTCGTTGTCGTTGGAGCCGGGCCGTCCGGACTCACCGCAGCCCGTGAACTGAAGAAGGCCGGCCTGACCGTTGCCGTGCTCGAGGCCAGGGACCGCGTGGGCGGCCGCACCTGGACCGGCACGGTTGACGGCGCCATGCTGGAGATCGGCGGCCAGTGGGTCTCGCCGGACCAGACCGTACTCCTGGAACTCCTGGACGAACTGGGCCTGCAGACGTACCCCCGGTACCGCGAGGGTGAGTCGATGTACATCGGCGCGGACGGGGTCCCCGTGCGCTACACCGGCGATTCGTTCCCCGTGGACCCGGACACGCAGGCCGAGATGGACAAACTGACCGCATTGCTGGACGGGCTTGCAGCGGAAATCGGCGCCACCGAGCCGTGGGCGCATCCGAAGGCGCGCGAGCTGGACACCATCTCCTTCCACCACTGGCTGCGGCAGCACTCGTCCAACGAGGAGGCGTGCAACAACATCGGCCTCTTCATCGCCGGCGGCATGCTCACCAAGCCGGCCCACGCCTTCTCCGCCCTGCAGGCCGTGCTGATGGCGGCGTCGGCGGGGTCCTTTAGCCACCTCACGGATGAAGACTTCATCCTGGACCGGCGCGTGGTGGGCGGAATGCAGCAGGTCTCCCTGCTGCTCGCGCAGGAGCTGGGGGACGACGTCGTCCTTAACTCCCCGGTGCGCACCATCAACTGGGAGCCGGACACCGAAGGCCACCGCGTCAAAGTGGTCTCGGATGGGGCAACCGTCAACGCGCGGTTCGTGATCATGGCCGTGCCGCCCAACCTCTATTCACGCGTCTCCTTCAACCCGCCGCTGCCCCGCCGCCAGCACCAGATGCACCAGCACCAGTCGCTGGGCCTGGTCATCAAGGTCCATGCCGTCTACAGCCGCCCGTTCTGGCGGAACTCCGGCCTGTCCGGTACCTGCTTCGGCGCCGGATCCCTGGTCCAGGAGGTGTACGACAACACCAACTTCGGCGACACCAGAGGCACTTTGGTTGGGTTCGTCTCGGATGAAAAGGCCGACGCCGTTTTCGAGCTGGGTGTCGAAGAGCGCAGGCGTGCCATCCTGAAGTCCATTGCCGGGTTCCTCGGCGCCGAGGCGCTGGAACCGGAGGTCTACTACGAATCGGACTGGGGCTCCGAGGAGTGGACCCGCGGCGCCTACGCCTCAAGTTACGACCTCGGCGGCCTGCACCGCTACGGCAAGGACCAGCATGCCCCGGTGGGGCCCATCTACTGGTCCTCCTCCGACCTGGCCGCCGAAGGCTACCAGCATGTCGACGGAGCCGTCCGGATGGGCCGGCACACTGCGGCCCGGATCCTCGAAGTGGCCCGCGTGGCCGTCCCGGCCGGAGCCTGATTCCGGTTTCAGCGCAGGGCGGACAGGCACTTCCGGGCTGGAAAATAAGCATGCTTACCAATAGGCTGGCTCGAGGGGAGTTTCCCCGCACGCACACGAACGAGGTGAGATATGACTGACACTGAGAGCATCAGCAAGGTTACGGACATCATCAACGGTTCCCACATTGGGATGTTGACCACCATCAACGAAGACGGCGCCCTCGTGAGCCGGCCGCTGGCTGTCCAGGACGTGAAGGACGACGGCGACATGTGGTTCTTCACGGGCCTTGGCACCTCGCAGGTGGCCCATGTCCGGGCGGACCCCCGCGTCAACGTCTCCTTTGGCAAGAACACCGAATGGGTCTCCGTTGCGGGAACGGCGCAGGTTGTCACGGACCGGGAGAAAATCCGCGAAATGTGGAACCAGGCCGTCGAAGCATGGTTCCCGGACGGCCCGGACACCCCTGAGGTGTGCCTGCTCCACATTGACTCGGACTCGGCGGAATACTGGACCAGCCCCGGCGGCACCGCTGCCACGGTGCTCCAGTGGGTCAAGTCCAAGGTCACCAACAGCCGGATGAGCGTCGGCGAGAGCGGCACGGTGGACCTGTAGGGCCTGCCAGCGAATTTGACGGGCGGGGCGGCTGAGGCCGCCCCGCCCTTCTGCTGTGTGCCCTTAACCTGGCTCCACCGTTGAGAGGGCGGCCAGCACCTCCGGCAGCAGCAGGTCGTTCCGGCCCCAGGCGGGGTCGAAGACCTCCACATACCAGGAGTCGGCGAGCAGCAGCGCCAGGGAATCGTTGGTTTCCACCGCCCAGTCACGGATCTGTTCCTCGTCCACCGGATTCTCGCTGGAGCCCAGGACCGTGGTGACTTCAGTGCCTGCCAGCGTCACCGGGATCGCGGCGCTGCTGGACTCGCCGGGGGCGTGCGCCACAGTGACCAGCTCCGTGCGGGCGGACAGGCCGATCAGGGCCGAGGCGGCGGCCGCGGAGCAAAACCCCGTCACGTATTGCCGCTGCGCCGCCGGGCCCGGGCGGAGGCCGGGCTGGGACTCCTTGGTGAAGAGTCCGTTGCGGTTCAGTTCCGCGAGGGAAGACGCAATCGGCCGGGTTTCATCGTCAAAGCCGGGGGCGAAGGTTCCGGGCTGGTACTGGCTTTCGCCTTCCAGCCAGCGGGCAGTCAGTTCTCCGGCCGCAGCGAGGGTGGTGGCCTGCCGCCAGGCACCGCGGTCCTCCAGCCGCCTGCCGAACTGGTCATGGGTTGGCAACTCCTGGGGATCCATCATTGGATGCTATCGCCGCAGGGTTCCCCGTTCCACGAAATGCGACACAGCGGGTAACGTCTACGCCTGTTCCGCCGGGACGCCCGCTGCCTTCTCGGCAGCGGCAAGGGTGGCACCCAGGCTGGTGACGGCGTCGGGATATCCCCGGTGGGGCGCACCGCGCAGCTCGTCAGCCTGCCGCATGGCCTTGATAAGGGCCGAGGTTTCGGGGGTCCGGACATCCGTCAGCGCCGGATAGTCAATCGAGCAGGCCGGATCCAGCTCATACCGCCTCCACCGGGCGATCAGCTCGTCGTGCCGGGCCTGCGCCTCAAGGTGCGCGGACTCGAGCGCGCGGTAGTCGTCGCGCGCCGTGCGCCGCGCAAGATACTTCGGCGTCCCCCGGTAGGCGGCCACGCCGGCGGCAATGCCGGCTCCGCCCAGGAACAGGCCCGTCCACGGCGAGATCATGGTGGGGATCAGCAGGGCGGGAACGGCAACGGCTGCCCCAAGGAACAGGTCCCAAAACAGCTGGTCCGAACGTTCAGTTGGCCCGTTTCCGCCGGCCAGGGCGCGGCGCCGGACCACGAAGACGGTGACCGCAACACTGGCCACCAGCACCGGGCCGCACAGCAGCAGGGCCCAGGCCCCCTGGACCAGTCCCTCGAAGAATCCTTCCCCCATGGCGGACACCTGACTTCCAGCGCGTGCCCGGGCCGCGGAATCCCGGGCTGGTAATTCCATTCCACCCCGTTCTTGAAGGCCGGTCAATGGTCCGGACGGCCGGGGCCGGAACGGGCATCTTTCCGGAGGGCTGAACGCCACGTACCGTGGGTCCATGAGACTCAAAATGTGCAGCATCCACGTCAAGGACCCCGCCGCCGCCCACGCCTTCTACACAGGAACCCTGGGCTTCGAGACCCTGATGGCCATGCCAGAGCACAACCTGTACATCATCAAGGACCCCGGCTCGGACGCCGGTTCAGTGGGACTGCTGCTGGAACCCAGCGACAATCCGATCGGCGCCGCCTACATGAACGCCGTGCACGACGCCGGCCTCCCGGCTATCGTCTTCGGCGTGCCGGACGTGCGGGCGGAGTATGAGCGGCTGCTGGCCGCGGGGGTCAGCTTCAAGGGCGAGCCGGCCGAGGACCCCTCCGGGATCAGCGCCGTGTTCGACGACGGTTGCGGCAACTTCATCCAGCTGCACCAGGACTGAGGGTCCCGGGACAGCTGCGGCGCGAGCGGGCCTACTCGGCCTTGGCGCGGGCCTTCTTGGCGTCCTTCTTCGCGGATTCTTCCTTGACCCGCTGGGCCTCGGCCCGGACGGCGGCATGCGTGGCCCGCTCGGTGACCAGCCACTGCGGGGGAGCCTGCAGCAGCGCGGTGATCTCCGCCGTCGTCAGCGCGTCCTCAACGCCGCCGCGTGCCAGGCCGCTGATGGACACGTTCAGCTTCTGCGCCACCACCGGGCGGGGGTGCGGGCCGTTGCGGCGGAGCTCGGCAAGCCACTCCGGCGGGTTGGCCTGCAGTTCGGCGAACTCGGCGCGGGTGATGGTCGAATCCTGGAACTCCTGCGGTGTTGCGGGCAGATAGATGCCAAGTTTCTTGGCAACAGTGGCCGGCTTCATGGACTGGGAGTTCGCAGAGGTCATGCTTCAAGGGTATCCGGGCGGACGGTACTGTGAAGACGTGCCCTCCCACGACATCCCCCAGACAACCGGTCCCGGTGACCAGGACCAGCCGGCCGGGCAGGCGGAAGACACCGCGCCCCGCCTGCTCCGCATTGCCTATGTGGCCGGGGTAACCCCGGGCAAATGGATCCGGCGGTGGGAAGAGCGGATGCCGGACGTTCCGCTGCAGGCGTTTATGTCCGACGACGGCGCGCAGGTTGAGGTGCTCCGCGAGGGTTCAGCCGACCTCAGCTTCGTCCGGCTCCCCGTGGAGCGCGAAGGCCTCAGCGTCATTCCGCTGTACGAGGAGCAGCCGGTCGTGGTGGCACCCAAGGGCCATGAGATTTCCGTGTTCGAGGAAGTGGCCCTGGCCGACCTGGAACAGGAGTCCTTCCTTGACGTGGCTGCACTCGGAGGCCCCGAGCCCGCGCTGCAGGTGGTGGCCACGGGCGCCGGACTGGCCATCCTCCCCATGTCCGTCGCCCGCCACTTCAACGTCAAGGACACCGTGGCGCGGCGGCTCACCGGTGCCCCCGGCACGGAGATCGCCGTGGCGTGGGCCTCGGATTCAACGGATGAAGTGATTGAGGAGTTCATCGGTATTGTCCGCGGACGGACAGCGCAAAGCTCCCGCCAGCCGTCGGCCCAGCCGGTGAAAACCAAGAAAGAGCCCAAACCGGACCGTCGGGGTACCGGAGCCAAGAAGGCGCCCAAGGTGGCCCAGCGGTACGCGCCGAACCCGGACAAGGGGCGGGGCAAGGGTTCACGGAAGAAGGGCAAGCGGTAGCCTGGTTGGCCCCATAAGTACGCGGGCTGGCAGGCGCCAGCCGTGCAGGCAGCACTCATAGCGTTAACGGCAACAGGCCGGCTCCGAAAGGAGCCGGCCTGTTGTCTTATCCAAACACTTTAGGTGTTTTTGACGTTGGAGGTGGCGTCGGTGGTGCGGTCTTTGACGTCGGTGGCGGCGTGTTGGCCTTCGGCTT